>DATENM010000080.1 GCA_035275065.1 Blastocatellia bacterium | reverse complement strand
CGAAGTGATTACTATCCAACTGTCGTTGCTTACGGCAGTCCAATTGCAACTCGACGGCGCAATCACGCTGACCTGCCCGTCGCCGCCGCCGAGCGGGAAGAATTGATCGGCGGGCGAGATGGCCGCAGGGCAGGCCGCAGGGGCCAGTGAGATCACGGCGGCGGAGTAAGGCGCTACCGCGTAAACAAAGCTCGCCGCCGCGCCCGCGAAATTGCTCGCGGCCACGTCCGGCGAGCCTGCCCCGGTGCGCGCGGCTTCGTCCTGCGCGACGCCGTATGAATAAACGGTCGCGCTCGATTGCGGGGCGAAGCCTGCCAGATTGATGCTCGCGCTCAGAGAAGTGGTGGCGCTCTTATTGATCAACAGCAGCGTCAAGCCGCCGTCGCTCCGCTTCACGCCGTAAGCGGAAAGGAGGTTGTAGTTGCTCGTAGCGGACACGACCGAGTCGCCGCCCCCGGCGAAGCGGGAGATGAGCTTGCTCATGTAATAAGTCGGGTAAGGGTTGCTTTGCCCGGAGACCATTCCGTAGTCCCCGTACAACCGCCACCCGTAAAGCGACGGGCTGTTGTTATTGCCCGTCTCCTGACCGTTGCGCAGAATCCACCACATCAGCGTGTTGAATTCGGTTTGAAGAATCTGCCCGAAGCTCTCCGCGTAGAACAGCCCGTTGACGAGGCTCGTCGTCTGTTTGCCGGGCCGGCTGCTTACGGAATTATTCTCCGTGCAGACAAGCTCCACGCCGACCGCCTGCGCGCCGAGGTAATCGTTCAACTGCTGGCGCAGGTTCGCGGCGTCCGCCGCCCAGCTCCTCGCCGACTGCAAGAGCCACGCGTCGTCTTCCCCTCCCGGCCCTTGATCGTACTTGTGATGAACGATGAAATCGGGCGCGACCCCTAACGATTTGAGCGTAGCAAGCATCACCGGAGTCCAACCGTTATGCGACTGCCCCGTGCGCGGGTTCACGACCGTGTGGTCCGCGTAGTTGGCGTAAGAGTCCTCGCCCGGCACGGCTACGACGCCGACTTTGATCGTCGGATCAACGGCTTTCATCGCGTTGATGTAATCGCGCGCGGCGAACGCGTAAGTGTAAGGGTCGTGGGGCCGTGCGTGAGAGTCGTTCTCCCAGCTTCCATAATTTTCATTACCGACTTCCCAGTACTTGAACCCATAGAGTTTCGTTACGTTCGAGTAACGCACCCAGTCAGCCGCTTCCTGAGCGGTGCCGCTGCCATAGTTCGTCGTGACGAACGCCTGCGCGCCCGTGGCGCGGACTACGTTTGCGAAAGCGTCGAAGTTGGTCGCCCATTGAAAGGGGTTGCCGTCAGTCATGTTGATTTGCCAGTGGTAGCTATTCGATAGCGAGCCGCCGGGAAATCGAGACACTTTCGTGTTGTTCGCGCTCAAAAGCGAGATCGTCGCGGGGGTGTTGAACGCCGCGTCCCACACGGCACCCGCAACGCCGAACAGTCGAGCGTCAACTGCGCGTTTGACATTATTCGCGTCAACGTTCACCGAGATTTGAGCGGGCGGAGGCGCTGCGGTAAGACTGATGTCGTCAACGTAGAAAGCCGCCTGCGCGCCGCCGCTCCCGTCCTGAAGCCAGAAGCCGTTGAAATTCGGATTGTTCGCGGCGTGAAGCGCCGAGAGCGGAATGGTGACTTTGCGCCATGCGTTGGCGGCGACCGACCCGCCCGCTACGTACGTGTTGAGCGGCACGCTCGGTTGCGACGTGTCGTTGACCTGCGCCGCGACCGTGACGTTACGATTATTAGCCGTGCCTCCGTTGATCCAGAAGACGAGATCGGTATAGGCGGAGTCGTCTAAATTCGCGTGGCGCAGGTAAAAGCCCTGCCACCCGGCGGTGTAAGTAACCTTGACGCTCTTCGCGCCGCTATGAACGTAGTCGGTCGAGTTGAAATCGCGCGCGCACCAGGACCAGTCTTGCCAGCCAGCGCCGAGCGAATCGCTATAGATGACGAGGTCCGCCTGTGCGCGGGCCGGTCGCGACAGCACGCACAGCAGAGATAAAAGGACGAAGCAGTGTATGAATCCCCGGCGCATTCGATTGACTCCTCGGCGGCTTAATACAAACGGGCGAGTTATTCGAGGGGGGCAAGAGATTTCAGGTGAGGTGAGAGATACAGGCGTATCTTAGCAAAAGAAGTATTGACCGAGAAGAGAATTTAATTCTTTCAACTAGGGCCGGTTTGAGAGCAAGCCTACAGCCCCGACTTCAGAAAATAGGCTGCCCAATAGTCAACTGCAATATCAAAGGGCGAGACCGAATTGACCTCGCCCTTTCGTTCATTATCGCGAAGCGATTAACTCCTAATTTTCGCCCGTAGCGGCTTGTTGCGGGCGGGCGGGCTGTTCGGGGCGACCCGCGCCGAGGTTGTTGTAATTCAACGCCGCGTTGAACAGCAAAAAGAAGCTGCCCTGCGTTTGATGCCGCCACATCGGATTGGTAGCAAACATCACGACATGGCCACGGCCTACGGGTATGTCAACTACGGCGGGCTTGCCCGCAAGCTCCGACCCGCCGGCGAGCATTCCGCTCACGAGCAAATCTTTTTCGCTCGAATTGAACCGCAAGACAACGCGCGGCCTCATGTTAAGCGGCGGGATCATCGCTCCGGCGAACTGGCGAACCTCTTCGGGGATTCCCTCTTCGCCGGGCCTCGTTTGCTGTTGCGGGCGCTGGCCCGCCTGCGGCATTGATTGAACGATGTCAGGGTCGCTCAAAGTGCCGCGACCGGACGGGCGCTGGCCCGGCGCGGCCCCGCCTCCACCACCGAAACCGCCTCCTCCGCCTCCGCCGAAGCCCGGTATCGCGCTCACGTTAAACAACGGCGCTTGGTTGAAGTAGACGGCCAATGAGTCGCCGTAGCCATAAGCGATGGGGCTTTTGCGGTCGGCAAAGGTCGCGTTGTAAATAGAGCCGCGCGCTTGCAGTTGCCTGGACTGCTCAATCGTCACGCCCGTAGTGATGCCGTAATCAATCGGTATCTGCGAAATATTCGTGATGGTGATGAACAGCCCGCCGTCTTCGATGAACTTTTGCAAGTTCATCACGCCGCGCAGCTCCATCCCGCCGCGTATGTCAGCCGTTTGATCCGGCGTCAATCCGAAGTTCGGCGTTATGTCGGATTGCTGCCACGGGATGGGGTCGCCGCGCTTAGGCGTGCCGTTGACTATCGTTTGAGCCGTGCCGCCCACGGGCGGGAAGATGATCACGTCGTAACGCGACTTCAGGTCAGTCGTGTCTCGTATGGTGTGGTCCGAAATATACGAGTAAGGAATCTGCAAGCGGTCAAACTCGATGCGGAACCAGCCTTCGTTTTGGGTGTTGGTCCACGTGTGAACTATGGCTATGCGCGGGACCGCCGTTTCATGCGTCTTCACTTCGGGCAGCTTGTCAACCGCGACCGCCGTCAGCCCAAGCTCCGCGACCGCCGATTCGAGTTTCTGCCGCGCGTCGGCAGAGACGCCTTCGGTTTTGATGATGAACGAGCCTGCGTTGAAGGGTTGATCGCCGACTTTGAACGGGTCTTCGGCGGCGAGCACTTTGATGTCTTTGAGCTTGAAGCGAAGCGTCGCGAGCGTGTTGTCCGTGTTGTGATTGATGATGAATGCGGCTGCGGGAGCCGATCCCGTGACGCGGCCCGTCACTTTCGCGTCGCTCGTAAGCAGCACCATCCCCGCTTCGAGCACGCCCTTGTCGGTCACGCGAACAGTCTTCACGTTTCGGAGCGCGCCCAGAGTCCAGCCCGTGTCGTCGTACGGGCGGGGGTCGTTCACGTTGTAATACTGCGTGTCCATCAGCATATCAGCCATGCGCGAGTAAGGCTGATCCATGCGGACGATGTACGAGCCTGCCGGGTACTTCTGCGAGCCGACGGAGAATTCTTTAGTCGCCGTTTGGACCTCGACCCCCATCAACCGAAGCAGGTTCACCATGTCCGCCGCTTCGACGGGGCGCGGCGTGTCGCCCGGTATGACGTAAGCCGCCGGGCCTTCATTCGCGGCCTTCGCGATTGAACGTTTGCTCTTGATGTAGAAGTTATTCAGGAAGCGGTTTTTTTGACTGGCGACGTAGTTGATCGCGAACAGTATCGCGGACTGCTGCATGTTGATGTTGTTTCGTATGGACCACTTCACCCACGGCAGCGGCGGGTTCGGGCGGAACCAGTCGCGCTGCGATTGCGCCCCGACGTTGCGGGTGGACGTATCCGCGCCCGTCCCGCCGTACGTTTCATAGAATCGCCCGATGGCGTTGTGGCCGTTCGCGACGTAAAACATGTAGTTCGGTGCCCAGCCATCATAGAACCCGTGCGTCCACACCCCCGGCACCCCGCGCTTGGTCATCTCTTCGATCTCGTGATAAGCCAGCACGTGCCACTCGTCAATGACGAGCGGGTCGAGCCACGCGTTATACGGCCCCGTGCCGGTCGAGGTGTAGAGGAACGGGACCGACTCGTGCAGGTCGTGCAGTATGGTCGGGTGGTATTCGAGAAACGTCTTCATCTGATTGCGCGTCAGCGCCAGGGCCATCCCCAGCCCGTCGCGGTTGTTGTCGTGCGCGACGTACTTGCCCCAGTAAAGCAGCGGCGGCGCTTGCTTGTTCGGGTTAGCCTTGCGGTAGTTGTATTGATCAACCGCGTTGTCCCGGCCATCCACTTCGAGCGCGGGCGTAATCATCACTATGACGTTTTTGCGAATGGCTTCGATGAAAGGCGAGTCCTCGACCGCCAACCGGTAGGCCAGCTCCATCAGCATTTCACACGACCCGGTTTCGGGCGAATGTATCGAGCCTGACGCCCAGTAAAACACCTTGCCCTCCGCGATCAAGGCTTGCGCTTCCGCGTCATTGATGCGGCGCGGGTCGGCCAGCTTCGCCGTGACCTCTTTGTAGCGGTCCAGGCGGGCGAGGTTCGATTCGTCGCTCACGACCACGAGCATCTGCTCCTTGCCCGCCTCGCTCCGCTCCGAGGCGGTGAAAGTGCGCACGCGGGGCGTGGCTTTTTCAAGCTCGCGGTAGTAGCGATACATATCCTTCGTGTAGGTGAGCTTGTTGGGCGTGCCTACGACGTAGCCGAGAACCTTGTCGGGCGAAGGCACTTTGTCTGACGCCGGCAGGTGGTCAACAAGCTCCGTCAGGAAGTATTTTTCCGTCGTGAACTCTTTTATTTTCGCCGTGTATTCTTCGTTCACGCGCGAGGCGGAACCCGCCCTGGCCTTTTCTTTCTTCTGGGCCGCCAAACCTCTGGCGGCAGCAACGCCGAACAGCAAAGCGCAGGCGAGCGCCACCGCAACCTCCGGCCTGGGTGCAAACAAGCGTCCTCGGTTCATTTTGCCCTCCGTTAAAAATGATGAATTATGAGCGATGGTTGATGAATTATAAGAACTGAAGGCAGGCGCTAAGTCAACACTGGGCCTCCATAATTCATCTTTTTGGAGAATCTGGCCGAGCGTGCTCGCGTCCGCGCCAGTGGAAGCACGGTCACGAGCGCGCCCGCCTGACGGTGAATACCGCGGGCGACATTCGCCGGTTACAAAAAATTCGAAAAATCTTCCCGCCGCGCCCGATCATTTTGCGGCCCGCTTCTTTCATCCGTCGGCTTGGCGTCGGCGGCGGAGAAAGAAAAATTTGCGCCCGCCTGAAAGTCGTATTATGATGAGCCCGCGAAGCAGACGACCTATCTTCAACGGCGCGGCACGCAGGGTCCGGCGATGACAGGGCAAGGGTAACGCAAAGGTAGGCGCGGCGACGGGCCATCGCCGATTGCATTTTTAATCTCTTCAGTTCTTAACGCACCTCGGTTACCACTCGCAATGCAAGTTTCCGGTTGCGAGGCACAAGACAGCGCCAACACCTTCTGCACGCTGAATATGACGAGGGCTGCCGGTACAAGGCTTGGAAGTTACGAAATCCTCTCGCGGCTCGGCGCGGGCGGCATGGGTGAGGTTTACCTGGCGCACGACGAACGGCTCGGGCGCAAGGTCGCCATCAAGCTGCTCGCCGACGAGGTCAACCAACGCGAAGAGCCGTTGCGCCGCCTGGCCAAAGAGGCCCGCGCCGCCAGCGCCCTTAACCATCCGAACATCTTGACCGTTTATGAGTTCGGCCAGCACGAAAGCGGCACGCATTACATTGTCACCGAATACATCGAAGGCCAGACCTTGCGCCAGCTCTTGCGCGACAGCAGGCTCGAAGTCACCGAAGCCCTGCGCATCGCCGCGCAAGCCGCTGCCGCCCTGGTCGCCGCGCACCAGGCGGGCATCATCCACCGCGATATCAAGCCCGAAAACATCATGGTGCGGCGTGACGGGCTGGTGAAAGTCCTCGACTTCGGGCTGGCCAAGCTGATCGCCGCGCCCGGTGCCGGGCTCGACACCACCGCGCCGACGCTTGACATCGGGGCGACCGCGTCCGGCATCGTCCTCGGCACGCTGCATTACATGTCGCCGGAGCAGGCGCGCGGCATGGCCTTGGACGCGCGCACGGACATCTTCAGCCTGGGAGCCGTGCTCTACGAAATGCTCACCCAGCGCGCGCCGTTCGGCGGCGCTACGCCGAGCGATGTGATCGCCGCTGTGCTGACCACGGAGCCGCCGCCGCTGGCCGCGCATCTGCCCGAAGCGCCCGCCGAATTGCAGCGCATCGTCGCCAAGACGCTGCGCAAGGATCGCGAGCGGCGCTATCAAACCACTCAGGACTTGCTCATTGACCTCCAGAGCTTGCAGCAGGAGATCGAGTCAAGCGCCCGCGCGGGCCACACAACTGCCGAAGTGGTCGCGCCGCTCACCGGCGCACACATACCACCGACGACCAGCCTGACCGTGGCGCGGCGGCGCTTCTCTCTGCGCCATGCGCTGATCATCGTGCCGCTGCTGCTGCTAGCCGCCGCCGTCATCTGGTGGTTTGTCGCCGGTCGCAAAAGTCCAGCCGCGGCGCTGAAAACCATCGAAGTCTTCACCTGGCAGAGCGCCCCCGGCGAACCTGAGAGCACAGGCGCGTTCTCCCCCGATGGCCGAGAGATCGCCTTCGCCTCCAGCAGAGAGGGCAAGTGCAACCTTTGGCTGAAGAAGACGGCGACCGGAAACACCGTGCAGATCACTCATGACGAGTTCAACACCAACCCGGTCTGGTCGCCTTCGGGCGACGAGATCGCTTTCTTCTCCGCCCGCGGCGCGCGAAATGGCATCTGGCGCATCCCAGCGCTCGGCGGCACGGAAACGCTGATCAGAACGCTGGCCAGCGGCCAGGGCGACGCCAGGCTGATCTTCTGGTCAAAGACCGGCACGCTTTATTTCGAGTCGAACCAGAACCTCTTCGCACTCGACACGGGCTCGGCAGAGGTCAGGCCGGTGACTGATTTCAACGCCCTGAAGTCCAGCGTCTACAACATCAGTATCTCGCCGGACGAACAGCGCCTCGCTTACATCAGCGCCGACGTCGAGGGTCAGACGAGCGTCTGGGCGATGCCTGTGCGCGGCGGCCCTGCCCTGCAACTGACTCACGACCGGGTCGAGCACCGCGGCACCGTCTGGCACCCCGATGGCCGCCGCGTCCTCTACAGCGCCAGGGTAGACGGCATTTTTCAGATATTCGCCGCTTACCTCGACAGCGGCAAAGTGTCGCAGATTACATTTACTGACACGGACAGCTTCGTGCTCGATGTATCCGCCGATGGCACACGGGTCCTCTACGGCTCCTCCAAAGAGGAGTCGGACGTCTGGGCGGCCAGCATCGAGCGCGCCGAAGAAACCGCCTTCGCCGCCGACATCGGCTGTGAGCTATGGCCCGATGTCTCGCCCGATGGCAAGCAGCTCGCCTACCAATCGGTGAGGAATTTGAGTCAGGGCGATAAGCTCTTCGACGGCGCGATCCTCACCAAACCCACAGACGCGCGGGCGCGGCCATCCCAGCTTGCCGCGCCCGGTTTCCTGCCGACGTGGTCGCCCGACGGCAAACAGCTCGCTTTCATGCGCGCCACCGGCCCGACTTATAACCTCTGGACGGTGGGCGCGACTGGCGGCGTCGAAAAACAACTGACGGCTGACGGGCTGCCGTCGGTCGAGTTCACCTTGCTGCCATACAACCGCGTTCAGGAGAGCAACTTCCGCTGGTCGCCCGACAGCCGGCAGATCGTTTACTGTTCGGCCCGCAGCGGGCAGCGCAACCTCTGGCTGGTTTCCGCCGATGGCGCGAGCGACCAGGCGCTTACCGCCAACACCGACGCGAACCTGTTTATCGGTTGCCCGCTCTGGTCGGCGGATGGCAAGCGGGTGGCTTATTCGACCAGGCCAGACGGCATCTCGGCTGATGGTCAGGCGGTCTATGGCGTCTGGGTCATTGACCTCGACACCAGAAACACCCGGATGGTCTTCCAATCGAACACCTACCTGCGCCTGCTCGGCTGGTCGGCGACCGACAAAGAACTGCTCCTGGTGACGCTCAAAGGCAAGAGCGGCAGCGGCTCGCCAAAAGCGGTCAGCCTGGTGAGCGTCTCGACAGAGAGCGGCCAGCCGCGCCCGGTTAGCGAGTTAGAGTCCGTCTACCCGTACAACATTCGCCTGTCAGCGGATAAAAAGAGTGTCGCGTTTGCGGCCCGCCGCGAAGACAAAGACAACCTGTGGGTGATGCCCGCTGCCGGCGGCCCGGCGAAAAAGCTGTCTGCCAATGGCGACCCGAATCTCTACTTTTCCAGCCTGTCATGGTCGCCTGACGGGCGGACGATCTACTTCGGCAAGCAGTCCAGGCGCAGTTTGCTGGCGATGATTGCCAACTTCCAGTGAGAGGAGAACAGGAATGCTGAATCGATCTAATGCTGAAAGAACGGTCCTGGGGCTTTCGCTGGCGCTGTTATTTGCTGCCGGCCTGTTCGCGTCCTGCACCTCAAAGTCGCAGACGCCCGGGCCGCAGGACTGCGCCAAGGTAAGCGACCGCCGCCTGACCAGAGACTTTAAGAGACGAGTCAGGGCAGACCGCCAGTTCGACGAACAGCGCAGGCACATCAACGTCAATATCAGAGACCGCGTCTTGACGCTGGAGGGTCGCGTGTCCAGCGCGGACGCCCGCGCCACGCTCGAAAGATACGCCCACGAGCTGGGCTGCGTGACCAAGGTGGACATCCGCCTGACCACCCAAACGTTGGTCGGCGGCTGCGCGCCGGGGCAGAAGCTTTGCGGCGACATCTGCATTGACCGGACTTCACAGTGTAATATCATTTACTAATCGAGAGCCGCCCCGGCGTGTTGTCCGCTGGCGATTGGATGAGGCGGCGAGTCGGTGTGTGGCAGGTAGCATTTGATGGGCGGCATGCCGGCGTTGATCTTCACGCGCAGTGGCGGCGACCTGGAAGTGTGGTCAGGCACTCAGACACTGTTGCTCGGGCGGATGGGCCATGCCAGCGATTGACGGCGCAAGAAGCATAACCAATTAATGGCAGTTTCTGCCATTAATTGGTTTAAGAGACAGCGGCAGGTCAACTCGTCGGCTGAAGAAGAGCGGAGGGGACAGGATTCGAACCTGCAAGAGTTTTTAGCTCGGCGGTTTTCAAGACCGCTGCCTTACCGTTAGGCTACCCCTCCCAATCGATCACGCGGAGAGTATAGGTGAGGCCGGCGGCTGATTTCAAGGTAAGCGTTGGCGACCGTCGCCCAGGCAAAAAAATGACCGAAGGGTCACTCGGGCGAGTTGGCCTTCGGTCGTTCTGCGTCCCTTCAATGGTTGTGTCCCTCAACCAGAGAAGAAGAGGAGGTTATTTGACAGCCACAATCCAAATTCCCTCATGGTTGCCGAGTTGGCGCGACTATATCAAACGTCCATACCCTAGAGAATCACTCTTTTTGCGAAAGCAAAATAAAGTATCATTTATTCCCGTTATTCAACTCTGGTTTTGCTGACTTGCAAAAAAATAAGCTAGCTTTTCTTAACCACCCCCCCTCAACACTCAGTGAGATTGCCTGTTTCCCTGAGAAGTTACTTTAACTTAGCCGGGCCGATGCCATCTGCGGAGCCAGCGGCGAGGCGAAGCAACCGTCAGGCGCAACCAACATCCAAGCGCCCGGCGACCACAAGGCCGGTCGCGGGGCGCACGGCCTGCCCGTTCGTGACCGGGGGGCAGCCGGGCGTTTGCGCTTCTGGCCTTGTAATCGCTGTGTTATGATTCGCGCGACCGAACGCCGATTCGACCTGCTCGACACAGGAGAACTCGCATGAAGATTGCCGCCCTTCTCAAGCTCTTGCTGGCCCTGCTACTGGCCGGCTGTCTTGCCACCGCGCCGTTGGCGGCGCCGCGCCATGCCTGCCCCGCGCCGCTGCCCGCCGTCGCCATTCAACAAGATGATGACGACGATGAGGGCGTAACCTTCGACACACTGCTGCCGGCGGACGGCTACACGCTCTATATCGAAGCGCGCAACATCGGTGCCCTATTGCGCGCGGCGGATTTTCGCGAAACCTTTGAGCCGATCTCGCCCCTGCTGGAACAGATGGGTGGAGCGGTAGAATTCAAGCTGGTGCGGCTGGTGATAGATAACGCCGACCGCCTGCAACGCTCACGGGTCATGTTCGCGCTCAACCCGACAGATACATCGCTGCCGAGCACGCTGCTCGCCTTCGAGTTGGAATCCGAAGACGAGGCGGAAACGTTTGTGGCGAAGGTGCAAGAGAGCATGGCACCGCTCGCCCCGGCGGCGCGTAAGAGCAGCCCAGGTCAGGCGAGCGGCGCCGACTCAACCGATCATCCATCAACGACGCCCTCGGTCATTCGGCGCGCCGGTAAACTGGTCGTCCTGTCAAACGTCTCATTCACCTTCAAGGGACTGCATGGCAAGAGTGACCGGCGGATGAGCGGTGACATCAATTTCCGTGCTGCCCGCGATCACCTCTCCAGCGAGCCCCTGTTCATTTATTACGACATCGCACTCAGCGAGCGCCGCAGAGAAGCCGCACTGGCAGCCCTAACGCCAAATACAAATTCAGCGCGAGAAGAGCTAGCGGTCGCCAGGCCGCAAGTCGAGCCGCCGCCCGCCGCCGCGACCTCGCAGGCATCTCATACCACAACGCCCCGGTTGCCGGCGCAAGCGCCCGCCGCCCGCAACAGCAAGACAGTGACACCCGTTCCCCTCCCGCAAGCCGCCAATCAGCCGCCGCGCGCCGAGCAAGACCTGCTCGGCAGCCTGTTCAACCTCGTGTTACCCGGCAGCGGGCAGGTGCAACATAATGACGCTCTGGCGGTGGCGCTGACACTCGAAAACGACGCGCTGGTGGCGCGTGCGTTGTTGATCGGCGAGCCGGGCGCGGCAATTGGCCCTGTGCCGTTTCTGTCGCTGCCGGTTTGTGGCCCGGCATTGTCGTCTGAAGCCGCCAGCTACCTTCCTGCCGACACCGGCATTTTTGTCGTGGCGTCGCTCGACTGGCCGCGCCTTTACGATCTGGTGATCGAGCAAATGCGGACGGCGCCCGCCGCAACAGCTAGCCGCGCCGCGCCCGCTCACCCCGCGGCGGATTTCGAAACGCGCCGTGCCGCCTTTGAGAAAGCTAACCATGCGAGCCTCGCGGACGTGCTGGCGGCGACGCTCGGCAACGAAATCGCCATGAGTGTGCCGGTCAATTATCTGGGCAACACGCCGCTCGCTCGCGTGCCGGTCAACCCACGCGCGGCGACAACTCAGCCGCTGATGCTCATCGCCGTGCGCGACCGCGAAGCGCTCGTGTCAAAGCTGCGCCCGCTGCTCGAAACGGTCGGCGTGCGGCTCACCGAGGCGAAGGCGACGACGGAAAAGGTCGGCGACAACGAGATCACCAGCTACGGCAATCTGGCTTATGCTTTCGTCAACAACTATCTGCTGATGGCGACAAACGCGGCGAGCATCCGCCAGGCGCTTGAAGCCCGCGCCAACAACGCGACGCTCGCGGCCAGTCGCGATTTTCAAAGCTATACGCAGTGGCAGCCGCGCGGCATGGTGGCGCAGGTCTACGTTTCGGCGGCGGTGTTGAAAGGACTGTTCCCCGACCCCGCGCAAAGAAATGAGCTGATGAAGAACGAAGCGGTGAAAGAATTCCTGGCGCGCTATCGCTTCGATCCAGAGCCGATCACCTATGCGGCGAGCGCCGAGGGCGTCGGCGGGCAATACGAGTTGCGCATCCCGCGGCGTCTGCTCATGCGCTTTTTCGCCGAGATTGCCGCAACGGAGCTGGCTACGCGCATCCCGCGCAATGAGTTTGTCGCCAGGAGCTTTCTAGATTCGATTAAAGAACAGGAGAAGCTCTACAAAAAGCAACATGGCCGCTATGCCACCCTGGACGAAATGATGGCCGACCAGCAAGGGGCAGAAGACAAAGAGCGATTGCAGGGCCTGACCATGGCGAGAGACATGATCGAGCGCTACGGTTACAAGTTCGAGATGACGGCTGCGGCGGGCGGCTATGAAGCGATGATGATGCCGCTAGAGTACGGAAAGAGCGGGCGGCTGTCGTTTTACCTGGATCAGGGCGGCGTCGTTCGCGCCGGCGATCATCAAGGCAAGGCGGCTTCGAGCGCCGACCCGCCGACCAGTTCCAAACAAATTTATTGAAGCGGCTTTTCTGTAAAAGGTATTACGAAAGCCCCGGCGTGGCAGTCAGCGCGCCGGGGCTTTTTCGTTCGGCTTTGCCGGCGGGTTGATCGGCTTCGCCCGGGCAAGCGACAGGCACAACCGGCGCAATTGCGAAACCCGTTTCAAACGTGCGGTCACGGCTTTCGCTGACATATCAACTTTCATCGTCGTCCTTCAATCGCTCAATGTCTTCGATGTCCTGCGCACTCGCCCTCAATGATTTTAGCGCAATCAACCCGCCGCGCGATACAACGCGCAACGTGCCGGCTTCCCATGCGCGCTCAGTGCGAGAATCCCAGGCGTTTTCGATTTGTGGGGTGACGAGCAAGCAATCGAGCATCAGCAGATCGCCAGAATCTGGATCGATCTTCGACAGGCGACGAATCTCGACTGCGCCTCTGGCAAACATCATCGGCTGCGCTTCAATCACGTAGCCGAGTGGTTGCACAGCGACTTTGACGCGCTCGAAGTCATCTCCAACGATCAGCAGGTCAATATCAACGGTGGCGCGCGCCAGGCCATACACGGCCATCGCAAGCCCGCCGCACACCGCGTAATCGATCTGACGCTGGCTCAGCGCGCCGATGATGGCTTTGAATTCGTCGTACAGATCAAGCATCGCGCTGCCCGCTCGCGGCTTTCGCTCAGGCGATCTTGCGCAGGCCCAGCCGGTAGAGCAGCTTCATCAGCGACTTGAAGCGCTGCTCCCAGGCGGGCGTGTAGGGGAACCACCACCAGTCGCTCTTCAGCGGCAGCAGGTCCCAGTTGACGTGCTTCAGCCGCGTGAACTCAAACAGCCCGGCGTCGCCGTGAGTCACACCGAGGCCGCTCTCTTTGACGCCGAACCACGGCGTGCGCGCCGCGCCATGCGTGTAGATGGCATCGTTGATAATCACCGTGCCGGCTTCGATGCGGCGCGCCAGGCGGCGGCCTTTCTCGTTATCCGCTGTCCACACCGACGCCAGCAAGCCATAGCGCGTCGAGTTGGCTTCGCGGATGGCCTCTTCTTCGTCTTTCACCACCTTGATCGGCAAGACCGGCCCGAAGGTCTCTTCGCTCATCACCTTCATGGTCTGATCGACGTCGACCAGCACGGTCGGCTCGAAGAAGTAGCCGCCGAGGTCTTCACGCCGCCGCCCGCCGGCTAGCACCCGCGCGCCGCGCGCCACCGCATCGCCGACATGCTCGATGACCGTATTCAACTGCTGCTCGTTGGTCAGCGGGCCGACATCGGTTGAACAGTCCGACGTGGGACGCCCCAGCCGCAGCCGCTTCACTTCATCAACGACAGCGGCGATGAAGCGCTCGGCCAAAGGCTCGACGACGTAGAGCCGCTCGACCGACGCGCAGACCTGGCCGCAGTTCATGAACGCGCCCCAGACCGCGCCCTTCACCGTTCGCTCAAACGGCGCGTCGTCGCAAACAATCATCGGGTCTTTGCCGCCCATTTCCAGCACCACCGGCAGCAAGCGGCGCGCTGCCGCTTCGGCGATCTTACGGCCTGTGCTGACCGAGCCGGTGAAAAAGATTTTATCCACCGCCGCTTCGACCAGCGCCGCGCCCGTCGTGCCATCGCCCTGCACGACTTCGAGCACGCCTTCGGGAAAGCCCGCCGCCGCAAAGAGCCGTTTGATCGCGTCGCCGACCAGCGGCGTATGCTCGGACGGCTTGAGCACAACGGTGTTACCGGCCATCAACGCCATGACGATCTCGCCAACCGGAATCGAGAAAGGAAAATTCCACGGGCTGATGACGCCGACGACGCCGAGCGGCTCGCGCGAAATCAGCGACCGCTTGTTGCGAAAGACCGCCAGCGTGAAGCGTTTGTGGCGCAGCAGCTTCTCGGACTTCATGGCAAAGTGGCTCATCAGGTCGCTGACCATGAAGACTTCGGTAGTCAGCGCCTCGAATTCCGGCTTGCCGGTTTCGTCGGAGATGATGCGGCAGACCTCTTCCTTGCGGTCGTAGAGGGCGCGGCGCACTTTCAAAATGTAGCGGGCGCGGTTGCGACACGAGAGCGCCGCCCATGCGGGCTGTGCGGCGCGCGCCCGCGCCACTGCCGCATTGACCTCGTCCGCCGTGGCGATAGGAAAGCGCGCCAGTTCTTCGAGCGTCGCCGGGTTGAGCGAGACGATCTCTGCCGCGCGCGTGATGGTCATGGGGAGTTTTGCAGTCATCAACGATTCCTCGGCTACGGCAGCAGCTTGATCGAGAACTTCGCCGTCTCGACGAGCGCGCCTTCACGCGGCTGCATCGGCTCGCCGGGGCGCGTCGGCTGGACGTTGACGACGCGGCCTTTCAACAGGCTTTCAGACACGGCAGACGCGATGCGGTTGCCGGCCACGTCGTAGTCGATGCGCGTCGTGCCGTCGCCCGCGCCGCTGAGATTGACTTCGATTTGTGCGGCGGGAATGGCCAGCCGTGTCGCGCCTTCCTGACGCAGCGCCAGCGCGCCTTCAATTACCGCCTGCCCGCCATTGACCGCCGACAACTTGTAGACGGCTTGCGCGGACTTCGGCACATCCGACAGGGCGGCTGCCGAAATGTAGCCATAGTTACCCGCGGATTCGACGCCGGAACTATTCCCCCAGCTCTGCCCGACTTCGACCGCCGCCGCGGGTGCCCAATCGAGCATGCTGAAGAGCAGCTCGGCCAGCCCGGCCTTCGCCGCTTCGACAGGGATGGCACACTTCACGACGCGGTTGTTTGAATCCAGCGCGAATTCGATCTTCTTGCCGACGCCGTTCTGAAAAACCCCGGAGGTCTCGGCGCCGTTGACCTTTAAGCGCGCGTCGAGCATCTCGATGACGGCTTCGTAATAGACCAGATCGCCCGCCGCCGCGCCGGCGTCTGAGGTGAGCGTCTCCCGCGTGTAGGGCGAGCCGTGGCCCGCGGTCGCCGATTGAGCGCCCGCCGACTGAGTGGCGAGTTGCGGGGCGGCGACGCCAGCACGCAGCAACACGGTGGCGTTCAGCTCGCGGCTCTGTGTGCCGCTGATGCCATTCGCGCCAGCCGCCGTGATCTCAGTATTGACCTCGGCGATCAGGCGGTAGCGCGCTTCCTGCCCCGGTTTCAGTATGGGCCTGAGCGATACGCCGCCGGATTGCGCCGGGGCGCTCACCGAAGCCAGCAAGATGGCAAACGTAACCGCAACCACTTTAATCCAATCTTTCATTTTGCTCCTCGTGAATGAATTGATTAGTGAACTCGCTTACGGGCGCGGCGGCGGTAGCTGTGTGCCGCGCGGGCGGTTGTAAGGCGAGCTGGGCAGCCATGCCGGCATCGCCTCCTGATTCGCCACGCGCAGGCCGGTCAGCAGACCGATGACCGACAGTTGCTGTGCGCCTTTCCAGTTCCAGTCTTTCTGAATCGTGTCGGTCGCCATGTGATAATCGGAGACCAGCCACTTCATCGCCCGCGCCCCGAATGCCGCTTGATCGCCGGCGGGCGCGCTGATCAAGTAAAGGCCCGGCACGCCGCGCTTGAAGAAGGCGTAATGATCCGAGCGATAAAAGACGCCTTCGTCGGGGAACGGGTCGGCGATGATCTCAGCGCCGGTCACGGCAGCGACCTCGGCGACGGTCTTCCCCAGATCGGAATGGTCGAAGCCGTAGTTGACCAGGTAATGCAGCTCGCCCCAGACCTCTGTGCCGATGCCGTCATAGTTGATATTGGCGGCGACCTTTTCGAGCGGCCACGTCGGGTGCTTCACCCAGTGCTCGGCGCCGAGCAAGCCATACTCTTCGCCGGTTACCGCAAGAAAGATGATCGAACGGCGCGGCTTCGCCTTGGCCTTTGCAAAGGCTTCGGCGACGGCCATCAGCTTGCCGACGCCGAGGGCGTTATCCGCCGCGCCGGGGTAGATGGTGCCGTCCGCGTCTACGCCATAGGCGTCGTAGTGCGCCGAGTAGACGACCGCTTCGCTCTTGAGCGCTGCATCCGCGCCTTCCATCACGCCGACGACGTTGCTGCTCGTCGCCTCTTCGCGCTTGAGGCGCACAGCGATGGCCGCCGGCTTATTCAGGTCGCGCGAAACGAATTCCCCGCGCGCCGCTTTCGCCTTCAATTCAGCAAAGCTCGCGCCCGTTCCGGCAAAGAGCTTCTCTGCCGCGGCGTCGCTGATTAAAAGAAGGGGCGGAACTTTGATGGGGAAGGCCGGCGCATCGGCCAGCGCGACGCGGCGGCGCGACAGATAAGTCGCCACAAGGTTGAACGGCTGCGTCGCGCGCGCGGGGGCATAGACAATGACGAACCCGGCGGCACCCGCGCCGATCAGCCGGCCGAACCGCGTCTGCTGGTTGGCAGCCTTCGCCCAGGCCGCGGCGTCGACGTTGTCAGGCTTGCCGTCCAGCACGACGACGATCTTCCCTTTGACATCCATGCCCGCCAGATCGTCGCGCTTGATGTCGGGCGACGCCACGCCGTAGCCGATAAAGGTGAGCGCGCCGCTCGCGTCTTTGCTCGCTTCCTGCGGCAGCGGCGGCGCGACGATGAAGTCGTCTTTATATTTCAGGCTGACGTCGCCGGCCTTAAAGGACGTTTCGGGCTGCACCTGCTCGGCCTTGAACTTGATGGCTTGAAGAAAGCCCGGCTTGCCTTCGCCTTGATCGCCGAGCGGGCGAAGTCCGAGAAGGGCGAACTGATGAGCGATGTATTCGGCGGCGCGGTCGGCGCCGGGCTGGCCTGTGCCGCGCCCTTGCATCTCTTTGGCCGTGAGCGCCACGGTCACCTGGCGGATGGTGTCGGCTTTGACATGCGAGGCGGCTTCGCGCTCTGCCGCGGACAACGGGGGCGCGGCCTTTGCGGCAGCGCTTTGCGCGATAGCAAGCGGCGCGCTGAGCTGGATGACCACGAGCGCCGCGACCAGCGTCCGCCCTGACGAGCGGGCGAAAGAAAATGGCTTCATCTGATGCGTCCTCCGAACAACGATATGCGAAAGGGGCAGAGCTACCACTCCAGCACTTCCGCCTTCGCGGCGCGATCTTTCGCCTTTTGGTCTTCAAAATCGCCCATCTTGCGAAACTTGTCGTAGCGCAAGCGCAGCCGCTCTTCGATTGATAAATCGCTGACCGTGGCCAGGGCTTCGCCGAGCGCCTCGTCAAGCGTCGCGCTCATGGCTTCGGGGTCGGCGTGTGCGCCGCCCGCCGGCTCGGCGATGATGCGATCAATCAAGCCGAACTGCAACAGGTCGGGGGCAGTCAATCGCAAAGCCCGCGCCGCCTCCTGCGCGTGATCCTGATCGCGCCATAGAATGGCCGAGCAGGATTCCGGCGAGATCACCGAATAGATCGCATTCTCCAGCATCATGACTTGATCGCCGACGCCGATGGCCAGCGCGCCGCCCGAACCGCCTTCGCCCGTCACCGTGACGATGACCGGCACGCGCAGCCGCGCCATCTCGCGCAGGTTGTAAGCGATGGCCTCGGCCTGGCCGCGCTCTTCGGCGTCAATGCCCGGATAAGCGCCCGGCGTGTCAATGAAGGCAAAGATGGGGCGGCGGAATTTCTCGGCGATCTTCATCACCCGCAGCGCCTTGCGATAGCCTTCGGGCTTGGGCATGCCAAAGTTGCGCTGCTGGCGCTGCTTGGTGGTGCGGCCTTTCTGATGACCGACGACAACGCAAGGGTCGCCGTGAAAGCGCGCAAAGCCCGTGACTAGCGCCGGGTCGTCGCCGAAGCGCCGGTCGCCATGAATTTCGGTGAAGTCGGTAAACAGCGCCTCGATGTAATCGAGCGTATATGGCCGGCTGGCATGGCGCGCCAGCTTGACGCGATCCCATGCGTCCAGGGTGATGGCGTCCGCCGTTAGATTGGCCGCCTCGGATTCCTGTATGCGGCGATGAATCTCGGCAATCGCCTCTTCGTCGCCGGCCACGGGCTGCTTGGTCTCGTCAGTCATTGGAAAACGGGAATCAGGTGGTCAGGAGTCAGGAGTCAGGAGTCAGGAGTCAGAATAAAAGCCGCGGCTGTTGCCGCCTTCCTTGTTCATTCTGACTTCTGACTTCTGACTTCTGACTCCTGCTCCCCGACTTCTCCTTATCTTGACACTCCTTGTTCGCGATTGCTACATTGCGACCGCGAGTAATTCTTACGGCTCATAACTCAGGAGGTCATCATCTATGGCGATGTTCAATGGTATAGAAGTTCCCGCCGATGGTCAAAAGATTACCGTCGAAGGGGCACAGCTCCGCGTCCCCGATCAACCCATCATTCCGTTCATCGAAGGCGACGGCACAGGCCGCGACATCTGGGCGGCGTCGCGCCAGGTCTTTGATGCGGCGGTCGAGCGCGCTTACGGCGGCAAGCGCCGCATCGCCTGGTACGAAATCTTTGCCGGCGAAAAAGCCTTCAACACCTTTGGCGAGTGGCTGACTGAGGATTCCGTCAAGGCGATTGCCGAATTCGTTGTCGCCATCAAAGGGCCGCTGACAACACCTGTAGGCGGCGGCATCCGCAGTCTTAACGTCACCTTGCGGCAGGTGCTAGACCTCTACGCCTGCGTGCGGCCCGTGCGCTACTTCGACGGCGTGCCGTCGCCGGTGCGTCACCCTGAAAAAGTAGACGTGGTCATCTTCCGCGAAAACACCGAAGACGTTTACGCCGGCGTCGAATTTGTTTCCGGCAGCGAGCGCGCGCAAGAGATTATCTCGCTGTTGAACACGCAGTACGGCTTCAAGGTGCGCCCGGACAGCGGCATCGGCATTAAGCCGATCTCGCCGACCGGGACGAAACGGCTGGTGCGCCGTGCCATCAAGTACGCGCTCGATTTCAACAAGCCGTCGGTGACCCTGGTGCATAAAGGCAACATCATGAAGTTCACCGAAGGGGCGTTCCGCGACTGGGGCTACGAGCTGGCGAAAGACGAGTTCCGCAGCCAGATCATCACCGAGCGCGAGACCTGGATTTTGGGCAACCGCGAGCAGAACGCCGACATCAGCGACGAAGAGAACGCCCGCATGATCGAGCCGGGATTCGATCAGATGAGCGAGAATCAGCGCGCCGCCGTCGTCGAAGAGATCAAGCAGACGATGGCCGCAATCTGGGCGACGCACGGCAACGGTGAATGGCAGAAGAAGCTGTTGATCAAAGACCGCATCGCCGATTCGATCTTCCAACAGATCTTAATCCGCCCCGACGAGTATTCGATTCTGGCAACCCCGAACCTCAACGGCGATTACCTGTCGGACGCCGCGGCGGCGCAGGTCGGTGGCCTGGGAATGGCTCCGGGAGCCAATATCGGCGACAACGCCGCCGTCTTTGAGGCGACGCACGGCACCGCGCCGAAGTACGCCGACCTCGACATGGTCAACCCGTCGTCGGTGATTCTGTCGGGCGTCATGATGTTCGAGCACATGGGCTGGCGCGAGGCGAGCGAGAAAATCGTTGAGGCGCTGACGAAGACCATTCAGCAGAAGCGCGTGACTTACGATTTGCACCGGCAGATGGCGGGCGCGACGAAACTGAAGACCAGCGAGTTCGCTTCGGCCATCATCGAGAATATGTAAGCCACGCGCTGCGCGCGAAGGCAAAAGTAAAAAGGCAAAAGGCAAAAGTGGAGAAGGGATTACGCGTTCCGACATTTTTTTACTTTTTACTTTTGTCTTTTGCCTTGTGATGGTGCCCTCACCCATATCCATTCAAACAAGTAAGCTGTAAAAATATGGCTGAGCCAGAGAAGCAGAAAGTCACGCCCGCCGACGCGGACGAATGCATCAAGTTTGTCACCGAGCATCGGGCAGAGATCGCTCAGGGGCTCTATGACCTTCACCTTGAGAAGACCTGGGCGAAGGCGATAGAAGCCGAAGACCTTTTATTGCTCGCCCGGCATTGCCCGAGCGCCAGAGCGGCGGTCGCGGCGGCAACGAAAGCCGCTGATCTGCTCGAAGCGCTGGCGACGGACACCGACGGCAACGTCAGAGAAGCAGTCGCCGATAACCCGCGGACGCCGGCCAGCAGTTTAGAAAGATTAGCCGATGACACGTTATCCGCGGTGCGCATGGCAGTCGCGGGCAACCTGAGCGCACCGGCTGCGAGCCTTGAAAAGCTCGCGCGCGACGCGGTCAATTATGTGCGCTGGAGCGTGGCGAATAACGAGCAAACGCCATCGGCGCTGCTGAAAGTGCTCGCGCAAGACGCGGATTTTCATGTCCGCAATCAGGCGAAGCAAAATCCCAACACGCCGAAGAGCGGATTCTTTGCGCGATTGCTCGGCAGAAGCTGATAGCCAACGCGACGTATGCTGAAAAACACCTTCTGTCATATCCCCGGCATCAGCCCAATGGCCGAGCAGCGTCTCTGGTTATCGGGCATTGACTGCTGGGACACGGCTCTGAATACGGAGCCGGCCGCCTTGCCGGGCCGCGCCGCCGCGGCCTTTTCTGAGCACCTGTGGGAATCGCTGCTGCATCTTGAAAGTAATAACCCGCATCACTTCGCGGCGTCGCTGAAAGCCAATCAGCACTGGCGACTGTTCCCCGAATTCCGCCACACCATCGCCTACCTTGACATCGAAACCACCGGCCTCGGTTATGGCGATTCGATCACGACGATTGTGATTTACGATGGCCGCCGCATTCGCCATTACGTGCAGGGCGATAACCTCGACGACTTTAAGCGCGACATTCAGGAGTACGCCACCGTGGTGACTTACAACGGCAAGTCATTCGACGTGCCCTTCATCGAGCGCTTTTTTCGTACGCGGATGCGCCACGCGCACATTGACCTGATGTATGTGCTGAGGAGTCTCGGCTACAAAGGCGGCTTGAAGGGCTGCGAGCGCCAACTCGGGCTTGATCGCAAAGAGCTGGCCGATGTGGACGGCTTCTTCGCCGTGTTGTTGTGGAATGAATTCAAGCGCACGAAAGACACCCGCGCGCTCGAAACCTTGCTCGCCTACAACGCCACAGACGTGGTCAACCTTGAAGCCCTGCTGGTCAAGGCGTACAACCTGAAGCTGCGCGAAACGCCTTTCTATCAGAGCCATCAGATCGCCGCGCCTGGGCTGCCGGCAATTCCCTTCAAAGCCGACTCCGAGACGATTCAACGGCTCAAGCACAACACCGCGTTCAGCTACTACGGCTGGCGCTAATTCGGGCACATATTATTCTCCTTGTCCGCGTCAACAACGTGGCGGATAATAGGCGGCATGAGCTACGACCCGGACTTCGAAAAGCGGTTCAATAATGCGATGGCCACCATCATTGAGAACCAGGCGCGCATGAACGAAATCCTCACGCAAATGACGGAACGGCAGGATCGTTTCGATAAGCGACAGAAACAGGTCGATGAGCGGCAGGATCATTTCGATGAGCGAATGCGCGGCATTCAGGAAGCCATCGCGGGGCTGATTCAGGTGGCGCGGCTGAACACCGAACAGATCGAGAAGCTGGTTGAGGATCAGAAGACCACGCGCGAAAACTTGAACGCCCTCATCCGCGTCGTGGAAGGTCACATCTCAAACCATTCGTAGCGCCGCAATCAAAGCGTGACGCGCCGCGCGAAGGCGCGTCACTTCCCTTGCATCACTTTCCAGCCAGCATGCGTTCGATGGCGTCATAGCTGGCGTCGAGCGCGGCGTCGAGCTTCTCAGGCTCCGAGCCGCCGCCCGTAGCCATGTCGGCTTTGCCGCCGCCTTTGCCGCCGACCAGCGCCGCAATCTCGCGAATGATCTGCCCGGCGTTCAAGCGTTTCGTCAAATCATCAGTGACGCGCGCCACCAGCGCCGCCTTGCCGTTATTGGCCTGGCCCAAGACGACGACGCCGCTCTTGAGCTTTTGCGACAGCACGTCGGCCAACTGGCGCAGGGCGTTGGCGTCCAGATCGTTGACGCGACGCGCCAGCACTTTGACGCCGCCGACCTCGCGCGCCGCTTCGACCGCCTGCGCGGCCTCCGATTGCGCCACCTTTAACTTTAATTGCTCAAGCTCGCGCTCGTAGCGCCGCACCTGCTCGACCAGCTTATCAACCTGCGCCGGAATCTCTTCGGCCCGCGCTTTCAAGCGGTCGCTCACCTGCTTGATGATCTGCTCGTCGGTTTGCAAGCGCGCCACCGCCGCGTCAGCCGTGATCGCTTCCAGACGGCGGACGCCTGCCGCAATCGAAGCGTCGCTGGTGATCTTGAACGGGCCGATGTCACCGGTTGCATGAACGTGCGTGCCGCCGCAAAGCTCTGTCGAAAAACCAGGCACACTGACGACGCGCACCTCCGCGCCATACTTCTCGCCAAAGAGCGCCATCGCCCCCGACGCCACCGCTTCTTCAAACGGCTTGACATCGGTCTCGACGTCGCGGTTGTGCAAGACTTCGTAGTTTACCAGCCGCTCGATCTCGCCGATCTCGTCTTCGCTAAGCGGCGCGTAGTGCGTGAAGTCGAAGCGCAAGCGGTCAGGCGCGACCAACGATCCGGCCTGCTTGACGTGCGGGCCCAGCACTTCGCGCAAGGCGGCGTGCAAGAGGTGCGTGCCCGTGTGATTGGCCTTGATGCGGCGGCGGCGCTCGGCGTCAACGCGCGCCGTCAGCAAGTCGCCGACGCTCAGTTCGCCGTGCTCCACTCTGGTCTTGTGCAGGGTGTAGCCGCTCGTGACCGAGTAAGTGTCTTCGACGGTCGCCAGCACGTTTTCGTTTTCCAGGACGCCGGTGTCGCCGACCTGGCCGCCGGCTTCCGAATAAAACGGCGTGCGGTCGAAAATGATTTCGCCGGTCTGGCCTGCGACGAGCGACGATGGGCTATTGTCGCCGATGACGATGGCCAGGACGCGGGCGGCGGTTTCAGTCTCCTTGTAGCCGGTGAATTCCGTGCGCGGCAACGCTTCGGTGACCGTGGCGTAAATCTCTTTGGCGCGACGCGCCGCCGAATGGTCGGCCATCGAAGCACCGCTCTGTTGTTGCAGCTCGCCGAGCGCCGCGTCGAACTGCTCGTTGAACGCGTCTTCTTCCATCTCGACGCCGTGCTGGCCCAACACGACGCGGATCAAGTCGCGCGGCACGCCATAGGTGTCATAGGTGCGCGCCAGCTCCATCATCGGCGGCGCGGCCGGCGTGTAACGCTCGAATAGCTCGACAAGCCGCGGCTCACCGATGGTCAGGATGCGGCTGAAGCGTGTCTCTTCGCCGCGCACCGTCTGCTCGATCAGGTTGCGCGAGGCGATCAATTCGGGATACGCCTCGCCCATGAAATCAACGACGAAGCCGGCGACCTTATCGAAGAACGGCGACTTCAAACCCAGCCCTTTCGCGCCGTGATAGATCGCCCGCCGCATGATTTTGCGCAGCACGTAATTACGTCCGACATTGCCGGGCGCGATGCCGTCGGCAATCGCAAACGCCGTCGTCCGCGCGTGGTCGGCCAGCACGCGCATGGCAAAGCCCTCTTCCGAATCGTAAACGTAATCCTTGCCACAGAGCCCGGCGATGACGTCAATGATAGGCCGGATCAGGTCGGTGTCGTAATTCGAGGCGACCCCCTGAATCACTGCCGTGACGCGCTCAAGCCCCATGCCCGTATCAACCGAAGGCGCGGGCAGCGGCGTCAACTCGTACTTGTCGCCGACCTTCGAGCGATTGAACTGCATGAAGACGAGGTTCCATATCTCCATCGTCGTGTCGCCGACGCCGTTGACCAGTTCGGGGCGGTTGTGCTCGGGGTCTTCCGGGTGCGGCCCCTGGTAGTAATGAATCTCCGAGCATGGCCCGCACGGCCCGGTCTCGCCCATCTGCCAGAAGTTATCTTTGCGGCCAAAGCGCAGGATGCGCTCGCTGGGCGCGCCGACCTGTTCCCAGTAGCGCACGGCCTCTTCGTCGGCAGAGACTTCCGCGTCGCCCTCGAAGACCGAAAACCACAGGCGTTGCGGGTCGAGCTTGAACTCGTTGACCAGCAAGTCCCAGGCGAAATAGATGGCTTCTTTCTTAAAGTAATCGCCGAACGAGAAATTGCCGAGCATCTCGAAGAAAGTGTGATGCCGCGACGTGCGGCCCACTTCGTCAAGGTCGTTATGCTTGCCGCCGGCGCGCACGCACTTCTGCGACGACGCGGCGCGCTTGTAATCGCGCGGCTCAAGGCCGAGAAAAACGTCCTTGAACTGGTTCATGCCGGCGTTCGTGAATAACAACGTCGGGTCATTGGCAGGCAGCAAGGGCGAGCTGCGCACGACGCGATGGCCGCGCGCCGCAAAATAATCGAGGAATTTCTGTCTGATCTCTTGTCCGGTCATCATAGTCGTCTTCTTTAATGAAAGTCGAAAACCAGATTATAGCAAACGCGCAAGGCAGTTCCCATTGCGCCTCGCGCTGACGCACCGCCGGCGCGACAGCCGATGGCCCGGCAACTGGTTTTAGGCGGGATGGATTACGAGTCGGAGAGCGAAGAGAAGGCGGCTTCTTCGTCCTTGATGCGCAACAGGTCGAGCATCAGCCCCATGTTGCTGCCGGCCTGGATGGTGCGCGGGTATTCGGTCTCGGATTTGTTGAAAGTGAAGCTGCCTTCGGTGACGTCGAGGAATTTGATGAGCGCATCCTGGCCGACCGCGCCGGGCAATTGCGCGCCGACGATCCGGCCATCGTTGAAATGAATCTCGCCGGCGGCGACCACCGAGGCGATGACCAGCGCGCCGGTCAGGTGATTGTTCTCGATGATCTGGATGACGTCAAACAGGCTGACGATGGCGAAGTTGCCGGTCAACATGTACTGCGCGGGAGCGGCGGGCGCAGGCGGCGCTACGGCGGCCGGCGCGGGCGCAGGCGGCGCTACGGCGACTGGTGGGGGCGCAGGCGGCGCAGGCGGCGCGAGCGGTTTGCCCTCGATCAGATGTTCGAGCAGGGCGAGATGCTCGGGCCGCACATTGACAAACTGCACGCCCATGCCCATCTGTCGCAGGCTATAGCGCACGACCCCCTCGGTTTCTATGAGCTGGTCTTTGACACGAAACTTGAGCGTCAGTTGGGTGCCGGGCGCGTAGTTGATCATCGAATCGATGAACGCCCCGGTGATGCTGAGATCGGTGATGCGCGTGGCCATGCGGCTGATCCCCGCGCCCTCGCACTCGACCTCGCAGATGTAGCTGATGCGCTTAGCTTCGCGCCGCTCTTTCCCAAGATTCATGAAATACCCACTTCATCACTCATCACTGACATCGGCCCGAAGCTCGCTCAGCTTGCGAACGATCAGATCATAGCCGAAGCCGAGCCGCATCAGGTGATCAAACAACCGCTTGGCGCTCTGCCTGTCGGTGGGGCGACCGTGCAGCCGCAGGCGCTTGGCGAGGGCGCGGTCAATCAAGGCTTCCTCGCTCGTTTCCTCATAAGCCGTGTCCAGGGCGCGGTCAATCGTCTGCCGGGCGACCCGTTTTTGGGTTAGCTCGCGCGCCAGCCGCTGCCGCCCGACGGGCCGCGCCGTCAGCCGGTAATTCGCATAGCTTTCGGCAAACGTCGCGTCGTTGACGTAGCCTAGCTCTTTGAGCTTGGCTATGCACTCGTCAACCAGTTTCGCGTCAGCCCAGGGCTTGGCCAGCAGCCGCTCGCGCAACTGCGCTTCGCTGCGTGGCCGCGCCCCCAGAATATTCAACGCCCTTTGAAAGATCCGTTCGCGGAGTTTTTCAGGCGAGACCGCGCGCCGTGACTCCGCCTCGCCGCCGCGCGCCTCTTTCGCGCGCGCCGCGTGGTTTATCGCGTCACCTGTTCTGTGCCTTCTAAAAGCCAATTGACAAACTGCTTGGGCTCGGGCCGGTTGGCGTCAAGCGACGCGGTGCCCGGGCGCTTGCGACCGCGCTCCATCTCTTCGCGCGCCTGCTCGGTAACCGACCGGATGCCGGATACTCTCAGCTTGAACTCGTCGGCATTGGTCGCGCCATTGAGCGCCTCTTCGTATGTTATCAAGCCGCGCGAATAGAGATCAAACAACGACTGGTCAAAGGTCTGCATGCCATACTGCGAGGTGCCCTGCGCAATGGCGTCGCGGATCAAGGCCGTCTTCTCGCCGTGGATGATGCAGTCGCGGATGTAAGGCGTCACGATCATCACCTCGACCGCCGGCACGCGTCCCTGGATCGGCTCGGCAGCGCGCAGCAGCCGCATGGAAACGACGGCGCGCAGCACGCTCGCCAGTTGCAGGCGGATCGCCCGTTGCTGGTGCGGCGGGAAGACCGAGACGACGCGGTTGACCGTCTCGGTCGCGTCGAGCGTGTGTAACGTAGACAACACCAGGTGGCCGGTCTCTGCCGCCGTCAGCGCGGTCTCGATGGTCTCGTAATCGCGCATTTCGCCGACCAGGATGACATCCGGGTCTTGCCGCAGCGCGCCGCGCAGGGCTTCGGAAAAGCTGCGCGTGTCGACATCGATCTCGCGCTGATTGACATAAGACTTCTTGTCGCGGTGGAGAAATTCAATGGGGTCTTCGATGGTGACGATGTGGCCGCTGCGCACGCGGTTGATGTAATCGATCACCGCCGCCAGCGTCGTGGATTTGCCCGACCCCGTCGAGCCGGTGACCAGCACCAGTCCGCGCGGCTCGTCGCCGATCTTTTCGATGACCGGTGGCAGGCGCAACTCTTCCGCCGTGCGCACGGTCGTCGGGATGACGCGCAGCACCATGCCGACCGTGCCGCGCTGCTGAAAGATATTGCAGCGGAAGCGGCCCAGCCCCGACACGCCGTAAGCGATATCGACTTCGCTCATCTCGCTGAAGCGCTGCTTCTGGCGGTTGTTCATGATCGAGAAGGCCATGTTGAGCGTGTCTTCGGCAGAGAGTCGCTGCGCCTCGACCATGGGCATCAGCTCGCCATTGATACGCATAAAGGGAAAGCTGCCGGCTTTGATGTGCAGGTCGGAAGCGCCCTTGCTACATGTGATCGTCAGCAATTGATCTATACTCGGTGACATCAGCTATCGCCTCATGAAAGCTCATCCGATTAACAGATGGAAACGCGGGGACAACGGTAAGCGACTGTCGGGTGACAGATAGGCGGAAACGCTCGAAACCGACGGGCGAATCCGATTGGCGGATGAATCAAAGGGGCAGCCGCCGAAGCGGGCCGACGAAGGCATGGGCCCGACTTTCAGCAGCGCCATTATAAGCGCAAGCCAAAAGCCGGACAATAGTAATGATGGCGAAACGCGGCGACGCGGGGACCGGGGCGACGCGGCGACGCGACGAGGGAAAAATGCGGAGACGGTTCGCGAGCTTTCACTTCGCCGCGTCGCCGCGTCGCCTCGGTCCCCGCGTCACTTCTGTCCGGGCGCGGTGAAGCGCACTTCTTTGCCATTGCTCGACAGGCGCTTGATGGTATAGCTCAGCACGCCTTTGCCGTCGTAATCGAAGGCGTAATTGCCCTGATCGTTGGGCGCAAGCTGCGCCGGCGTGACCGGCACGTTGATCATTTCGGTATCGCCGCCGGATTTATTCAACTGCACGTCGAGCGCCAGGTTTTCGAGCGCATCATTCGAGATGTTCTGCACAGCGCCTTTCGCATGCACCAGGTTCTTATCGGTCTCGGGCACGCGTGAAGGGAAGATCATCGCCTTTGGCTGCGACGAGGTCGCTTCGTTCGGATCGATGCCACGCGAGCGCGCGACCCAGGAGTTGACTCGTTCGTGAACCGACGGCACGAGGAAGTAGGCCAGCGCCGCGCCGCCAAAGACCAGCAGCGCAATCGCCAGCAGGATCAACCCGCCGCGCCCGCCTTCTTTATCCACTTTCCCATAGTCTGTGAGCGCGCCAATGCCAATCTCTTCGCGCGACCTCGCAGGCGTGCCTAGCACGAGCGGCCCCTGGCCTCTCTCCGTGGGCAGGCCCAGTACCGCGCCCGCGGGTCGCGAGCGATTGGCGGTCGCAGCCGTCACCGTATCCCAGACCTGACCGCCGGTCGGCGTGCCTGCGGCGCTTGAGTCGGGCGCAGCGGTTTCGCTGTCGCGATCAAGACGCGCAGCGCGGTCGGAATAAAGCGGCGCGGTCGGCTCCGGTCGCGGCGGTTCGTGAGGTAGATCACTTTTCGCGGCTGGACGGTCGGCGGGCGGGCGCGGCAGTTCGTCTGCCGCGGCCTGAGGCCGTGCGCCGAGCAAAGCCGTCTGCTCGCGCGGCGTGATGGGGCTGATGACCGGCGGCTCGAACGGCTCGCGTGATTTATGAAGCGGCTCGACTGTGGGCGGCTCGAAAGCGGCGCGCGGCGGGCGTTGCTCGACTCGCGCCTCGTGTAGTGGCTCGACCACAGCGGGCGGTGGCTCGACCACAGCGGGCGGTGGCTCAATCGGCGGCGCGGCGGGCGGGCGCAATTCAGCCGTCGCCTCGGTCGGCTGCGGCGACTCGATCTCGCCTAGGCCGGACCAGACCTCTTCATCAAACGGCACAGCTTCGTCGGTTGCCGGCGTCTCGGCGACTTCGGCTTCAGGCGCGGGCGGCTCGGGTGGGGCAGGCGGTGCGGGTGGCACGGGCGAATAGCTCGAAAGCACTTCCGTAGCGCGCCCCTCACGCGCCGGCAAAGAGGGGCTACTGATCAACCGTGTATGGCGCTCATCATCGGTGACGGGCGCAGATGGCGAGCCTCCCAGCAATTCGGTCGCCGGCGGCGCTTTGGCCGGCGCGGGTGGCGCGACTTCTTCGGCCTGAGGCGCGACGTCGAGGGCCTGAGGCGTGACATCGAGCGGCTCGCTGGTAAGCAAGCGCGTCTCGCCGGCAGGCGCACCCGGCACGGGCGTCGTCTCTATTGCGGCCTGTGAAGTATCGCTCACAGGCGGCGGCTCAACAAAGAGGCTGCTGCGCGTCATGCTCCAATCGTCTTCGGTCTTGCTGCTCGACCGCAGCTTGCGGACGAAGTAAACCAGCAGGACGATGGCCAGCACGAATAACAGTGACGCAATGACGATAACCTTCTTCGACAGCGGCGCGGCTTGCAGCCAGATCAAGAGCACGAATAGCATCTCATTCTTCCTCTCTAACTCTGAAGTCTATCCCCGAATCTAGCGATTTTATCGAGCCCGCCGAGGTCAGCGTATTCGCCTTCTAAGACTCGATTGACTCAATGATTTACTGATGCCGTAGGCCGTGGCACGGGTTGCGCGATGGCGGCCAGGGCGTCGAGGATGATGCCTTCCTCATCCGCCGCGACGGTGCGCAGATCGATCAACAGGCGGTCGCGCTCTGCGCGCGCGATGATCGGTACAACGTGCGCTCGCAATCGTTCGGCGAGCGTGGCGGCGCTCCACTCGGCGGCGGCCAGAGCGACGAGCGCCGTTGGCAATTTCACTTCCGGGGCGGCGCCGCCGCCGATCACCGAAGCGCCGGCTTCGACCGTCGCCCGCATTCGCTGCTCGGTCGTCTGCGCGACCCGCTCGCAAAAGCGCCCGGCGCGCTCGCGCAGCTCGGCAAGCGGCGCGGCCATGGCGCGGATCACCGGGACGCGCTCGTGGGCGACGCCGCGCTCGTAAAGCCTGAGCGTGGCTTCGAGCGCCGCATAGGTCAGCTTGTCTACGCGCAGGGCGCGCGTCAGCGGATTGCGGCGCACGCGCTCGATGATCTCTCGCGTCCCGGCGATGATGCCGGCCTGTGGCCCGCCGAGCATCTTGTCGCCGCTGAAGGTGACGACCGCGACGCCGGCCTTCAGCGATTCGGCAACCACCGGCTCGTCTTTGATCCCATAAGCCGCGAGGTCAACCAGACAGCCCGACCCCAGGTCTTCGTAAACCGGGACGCCTGTGCGCCGGGACAGCTCGACCAGCTCGGCAAGCTGTGGGCGCGCGGTGAAACCGACAATGCGATAGTTCGACGGGTGGACGCGCAACAGCAGGCGCGTCTGCTCGTTGATGGCGCGCTCATAATCTTCAACGCGTGTGCGGTTGGTGGTGCCGACTTCGCGCAGCCGCGCGCCGCTCTTCTCCATGACTTCGGGGATGCGAAAGCTGCCGCCGATTTCAATCAGCTCGCCGCGCGAGACAATGACCTCGCCCTGTTCAGCGAGCGTGTTCAACACCAGCAGCACCGCCGCCGCATTGTTGTTGACGACCAGCGCCGCTTCGCTCGCGGCCAGCCGCGCCAGCCGCTCCTGACAATGCGCCTCGCGGTGGCCGCGCTCGCCGCGCTCAAGGTCGTATTCGAGATTCGAGTAATGCGCTGCCGTTTCGCTCAAGGCGTCAATCGCCTCCGCGGCCAGCGGCGCGCGACCGAGGTTGGTATGAATGATGACTCCCGTAGCATTAATCACACGCCGCAGCGAGGGTTGGCTGATCGCCCCGCCGCGCGCTTCGAGCCGCCGCTCGATCTCTTCGAGAAAGGAGTCAGAAGTCAGAAGTCTGGAGTCAGAATGGAAAAGGAAGTCGGCTGTCGCCTCCGGCTTTATTCTGACTTCTGACTTCTGACTCCCGACTCCTGATTTCTGATTCCCGACTCCCAGAAGCTCATCGCGCATCTCATCAAGAATGTCGCGCAGGAGGTCGCGGACGCGGTCGCGTCCCAGTTGCGCAGCCAGGCGCGTGGCCGCCGGGCGCGCCAGCAATCGCTCGACCGAAGGCAGCGATCTCAATCGTTCATTCGTCATGCGATTACCATTGACACGGGTCAGTGCCTGGCTTACATTCTAGCACGACCCCGCATCGCGCGGCGAAGTCCCCGCCCCGAGGATGGCCATGGATTCCAAGCAAGTCAACCCAATTGACGAAGAGCTTGACCGGCTCGAATATGAAATGCGCCGCCTGAAGATCGAGTATGACATCTTCTTCAATGGCGGCACCGCGCGCCCGCCGCTCGACACCAAGGGACGTGTCGAAACCACCATCAAGCGGCTCTACGACTCGCGCAACATCTCCTTCAGTCAGCGCTTTCGTTATAACAGCCTGGTGGCGCGCTACAACGTCATGCGCGAGCTATGGCGGCGGCAGACGCAGGACCGCGAAGAGAGCGGACGCCCGCCGACCGCCGAAGCGCTGATGGCGCTGCGCGACCGACTGCCGACCATTCGCTTCAAAGATTTGCAGAACGAGCCGGAGAAGATCAGCGAGCTTTACGACACGCTGATCGCCGCCAAACGCAAGTGCGGCGAGCGCGTCGGCGGGCTCTCGCTCGAAGCCTTCACCGAATTCCTGAAGGGGCGGGTCTCACAGATCAAGCGCGAGCTGGCGACCGATACCGTCGAATTTGTCGTTGGAGTTGATAATGGCCGGGTGCGATTCACGGCGCGAGCGGCAACCGAAACCAAGAAGGGTCGTTAAACAAGAGGCGAAACTTCAGGCAGAATGTCGAGGGGCGTGGGCCGTTGGCTCACGCCCCTCGGGTTTTTGCGGCTTAATAATGCAGCCCGCTGGTGTTCGGCAGCGGAATATCGCCCGCCTGTCCCCACTGCGCGAAGATGTAGCTCGTGTAGTTGGACGACGAAGTCGGAATAATCCAGATGCCTTGCGACGAGCGCCAGACACCCGGGTCGTATTTGCCGTCGCCATCGAAGTCGCCAACGATGGGCGTATCGCCGATGGACGGGAAGCCCGCCGGTATGAACAACGGCTGGCCCGCCGCGAAGCTGTAGCCCCGGCTCGACAACAGAATGGCATAGGCCGCGCTCTGGCCGCCGGCGGGCGGCTCAATGTAGCCGATGTCCGCCTTGGTGTCTCCATCAAAGTCGCCGATGACCGGCTGCCGACCGGCGCCGCCCCAACTGAAGAATTGCGCATTGTTGGTGTTGTAGCTCGTCGTTGACTTCAACACCCCCCACAGCCCATCACGGTAGAAGCCGATGTCGGCCTTGTTATCCATGTCAAAGTCAGCCGCCAGCGGAATATCGCCCAGCTGACCCCACTGCGCGAAGATGTAGTTCGTGAAGTTTGACGACGAGGTCGCGATGATCCAGATACCTTGCGTCGCGCGCCAGATGCCGGCATCAGATTTGCCGTCGCCGTCGAAGTCCGCGATGATCGGAATATCGCCGAGGGATGGGAAGCCCGCCGGTATGAACAACGGCTGGCCCGCCGCGAAGCTGTAACCGCGGCTCGACAACAGAATGGCGAAAGCGGCGCTCTGACCGCCGGCGGGCGGCGCCATATATCCGATGTCGGCTTTGCCGTCGCCGTCGAAGTCGCCCGTGATCGGGTGCAAGCCGGTGCCGCCCCAGCTGAAGAATTGCGCGTTGTTGGTGTTGTAGCTCGTCGTTGACTTCAACACCCCCCACAGCCCGTTGCGGTAGAAGCCGATGTCGGTCTTCATGTCCATGTCGAAGTCCATCTTGAAGTAGCTCAAGCCCTGTGCGGGGATGCCCGACTGGGTGACCGTGAAGGTCTTGTCGCCGACCGTGATCGTGCCGGTGCGCGAGTTGAAGCTGATGTTTTGCGCGAGGGTGTAGTTGACCGTGCCGTTGCCGATGCCGCTGCCGGAATTGATTGTGATCCAGCCGTCGTTGGTCATCGCCGTCCAGTTACAGGTGTTGCCCACCGTGACGGTGAAGCTGTTGCTGCCGCCCGCCGGGCCGAAAGCCTGACTGGTCGGGGACAGGACAAAGGAACAAGTGACGTTCGGGCTGACCTCAGCGCTGCCCTTCTGCTGCCGGGACAAGCGGCGCTTTGCCCTCTGCGAACCGGCGTCCGTTGAAGAAGATTGTCCGCCATCCTGGGCGCGGCTCGACACCGGGTTGAGGGCCGCTATCAGAGCAACAAAGAAAGTAAGGACGATAATGACCCGCAGAGGGGTTGCTTTCATAAATCCTCCATCGTGAAAATTGGATATCAGTGATGTATGCCGTTGCGACGCCGCATTATAACGAAGATTCGCTGCTAGCGACAGGCATAAATCGAGTCTACGGTTCTTCAGGCTCCGCAAGCGTTAACAGCAGACAAGCAGTTATCGAGCCGCTGCCGCCGCTGTCCACATGCGTTCCGCCGTCAGGGACTATGAGCAGGCCAATTGTAAGCCTTCCGGTTGAGAGATCACAAATCGATTTGCCCGGTCTCGGCGGCCCGACGTAGGTCGGTGGCTCAATCCGGCGTGTCTGCCGCGGAGGATTCTCTCCGCCTAGTCGTCCTGAGAGAGAGGATCAGCCCCGCCGCGACCATTGCCGACACAGACAGGTAGAGGACGCCGCCCGAAAACGAATGCGTCGCGTTGCTGACGTAGCCGACGACGTAAGGGCCGGCGAAGCCGCCGAGGTTGCCGATTGAATTGATCAGCCCGATAGAAGCCGCCGCCGCCGTGCCGGTCAAAAAGCTGGTCGGCAATGCCCAGAAGCTCGGCAGGTAGGCATACATTCCCGCCGCCGCCAGACAGAAGATCGAGATGGCAACCCCCGTCTGATTCTGCGCGGCAAGGCTCAGCAATAGTCCCAGGCTGGCGGTCGCCATCGAAAGCGCCGTGTGCCAGCGCCGCTCTTTCGTCCGGTCCGACGACCAGCCGACCAGCAGGATGGCGACCAGCGCCACCGCGTACGGGATGTCGGAAATCACCGCCACCATCATGTTCGACCAGCCCGACTGCCGCTTGATGATCGCCGGCAGCCAGAAGTTGAACCCATAAACCGCCGTCACCATGAAGAAGTAAGCCAGCGCCAGGCACACGACTTCGCGGTGGCGCAAGGCTTCAAGAATGCCGTAGCTGTGCCGGGCCTGCTTGGCCTGCTTCTCGCGTTCGAGTGCTGCGGTCAGCCACTCACGCTCGTCTGCGGGCAGCCAGCGCGCCTGCTGCGGTCGGTCGGTCAGGTAGAAGATCGTCACCACGCCGAAGACGATGGCCGGCGCGCCTTCGATGATGAACAGCCAGCGCCAGCCGCTCAGGCCGAGCCAGTGGACGCCGAGCAGCAGGCCAGAGACCGGCGAGCCGATGATGTTAGAGATGGGAATCGCCGCCATAAACATGGCGACCGCCTTGGCGCGGTCTTCGTAGCGAAACCAGTGGCTGAAGTAGACGATGATGCCGGGAAAGAAGCCCGCCTCTGCCGCGCCAAGCAGGAAGCGCGCCGAGTAAAACTGCGTCTTCGTCTGGATGAAGCCCATCAGGATGGCGACCACACCCCAGGAGATCATGATGCGGGCGATCCAGCCGCGCGCGCTCCATTTCTCGACCAGGATGCTGCCGGGAATCTCCAGCAGGAAATAGCCGAGGAAGAAGATGCCGGCGCCGAAGCCGATGACGTCGTCGGCAAAGCCTAGCTCGTCTTTCATGGCCAGCGCGGCAAAGTTGACGTTGACGCGGTCGAGAAAGGCGATGATGAAGAGGAGGAACATGTAAGGCATGATGCGCGCCGTAACGCGCCGTCGGGCGCGTTCGGCCACCGCCATCGAATCGCTCGCCGGGCTTGTCGTCAATTGATTGTCTCCGTCTGGTCGTTCAAGTCGCGGAGGATTCTATATCAAACGGCGGCAGGAGGCGACAAATAGAAATAGCCGTGCAGAGGCCGAGTGTGCGGTGTCGATCAAGCGAAGGCCGGCGTCAGCATCAAGCACACCGGCGATGGCACTTCTACTTGATAACCGGTCGGCGTCAGCTTGCCTTCGCTGGCGTCAATGCGAAAGCTATGGATGGTGTCGGAGTTCTGGTTGGCGGCCAGCAAGTAAGCGCCGCTCGGATCAATGGTGAAATGGCGAGGCGTCTTGCCGCCCGTCGGCTCATGTTGGATAGGCCGAAGCTTGCCGGTTTGCTCATCGATAGCCATGACGACGATGCTGTCATGGCCACGGTTCGAGCCATACAGGAATTTCCCCGAAGGCGCGACCTGCACCTCCGCGCAGAAACTCGTGCCGGAGAAATCGCCCGGCAGCGTTGAGATGGATTGCACCGCACCGAGCGTGCCGCGCTTGCCGTCATAGGCAAACACCGAGATCGTCGAATCCAGCTCATTAATGACATAGGCGTACAGGCCATTTGGGTGAAATGCCAGATGACGCGGCCCTGCGCCTGGCTTGACGGCGGCCCACGGCACCTCGTTCGGCGTCAGCTTGCCGCGCGCCGCGTCGAAGCGGTAGATCATGACTTTATCGAGGCCGAGATCGACGGCGAAGGCGTAGCGATACGCGGAGTCAAAGGTGACGCAATGCGCGTGCGGCCCTTGCTGTCGCTCGACGTTGAGGCTTGCGCCCTGGTGTTGCACCACCGCCGTCGCCGCGCCGAGGCTGCCGTCGCGTCGCACGCGCAGGACCGCGACGTTGCCGCTTTCATAGTTGGCGACCAGCAATGATTTCCCCGTCCGGTCCAGGGTCAGGTGGCAGGGCGCGCCGCCCAGCGAAGCCTGTTGATTCAAGCGGCTCAATTCGCCGGTCTGCTGATTGATCGCAAAGGCGCTCACCGCGCCGCCGGGCTTGCCGTTAAACTCGCTCGTTTCATTGACCGCATAGAGGGCGCGCCTGTGCGGATCAATGGCTAAGAAGGAAGGATCGCTGACGCCGCTGACGGTGCGAAAATGGCGTAGCGCGCCGGTCGCGCGGTTGAAACGGTAGAGGTAAATGCCTTTGCTTTTGCCGGACGTATAAGTGCCGACATAGAGCAGCAGTTCCCGATTTGCCTGATCCTTCATGCGTTGCTTTGACCACCCGCCCGCGGGCGCGAGTAGAGAGATGCAGCTCAACCCGGCAGAGCGCAGAAACTCGCGGCGGCGGCGATGATGTTGCGGCATAGTGCGTCTTTAACCGGCGAACGCTTGCTTTATCCGTTGCGGGTGGTTTGTTCTTACTGACCGCCGGCCTTGATATCCGGTATGGGCAAGAAGCGCAAAGGTGGCAGCGAAATCTTGACCTGACGGATATCGCGTCCGGCGAAATAATCAACGATGGTCTGTTGCACCTGGTGATTGATCAGCATATCTTCGTGGCCCGCGTTTTCGACAATAATGTGGGAGCCGCTTTTGAAGTGGCGGCGCACCTCGTCTGCTTGCTCAGGGGGCGTGTTGTTATCCAGGCTGCCGCTGACGAAAAGCGTCGGCACACTTGTGCGAATGGGAGAGCGGTATTCATCGCCCAGGTCGGGGTGGCCAAAGATTTCGCCGACATCCAGGAAGTTCATCACGTTATCCAGAAGCGAGTCCTTCGCTTCCCTCCTGATTTGTGCTCGCCGTTCTCGCGTTGCGCCAGAAGAAGCGTCCATTACTTCCATCATTACAGGAATGCCCGCGCTGAACTGGTTGTATCGCTTTTCGACGTAGCGCGCAAGTATCGAATAATTGCCTTTATCAAGGGTATAAAGCAACGCCGGAAAGGTGGGAAGATCGCTCGTGTCGCCGAGATCGATCATCAGGATGAGTTGCAGGCCGAACTTACCGACCTGGACATCAACCGCCTTGTTCGATCTGTGGTCGGTAATCCGTACCGTTGCCGGCTGCCTCTCCAAGCGCTCAAGAACGCGCTTGAGCAGGCCGGTCATGTCAGGCACCTTCGCGCCGACTACCGGATCGGCAGCCACGAGTTTAGATATTCTCTCGATTTGTCTCTGCGATGTGCTCGGGAGTTTCTCGGTGTGGTTCGGCCCCTCTGTGCCGATCAGCGCCGCGCGATTGATGTGCTGCGGGTGACGGCGAATGACCGCGAGCCCCAGGTGCGTGCCGTAGCTGAACCCGACGAGGTTGACGCTGGCGGCGCCCAACGCCCGGCGCAACTCATCGACGTCGTCGGCGCTTTCGACAGTATTATAAGCGCGCAGGTCAACGCCCTGCTCGACAAAGTATCGGGCGGCTTCGCGGCTTCGCTCCTTGATGATGTCGAGGGCCTTTCTTTGATCAACAAAGAAATCGAGCGGCAGCGGTGGCGACAGCCTGGTGAGATTGGGGCGCGAGTACCCGACGCCGCGCTGATCGAGCAGGATGACGTCGCCAACCTCACGCAGCTTCGTGAAGGCGCGCATATACTCCGGGAAGCGCGCGCCGCCGATGGCAGAAGCGCCCGGGCCGCCTTCGAGGTAGATGATGGGCGGCCCGGGGCGCGTCGCGGTGCTTTTGAGCCGCACGAAGGCGAGCTCGATTAAATTAGTCTTCGGATTGCCGCGGTTCTCCTTGACGGTTAGATGGCCCAGCTCGCCTTTGATGGTTTGCCCCTCGATACTGTATTCGAATGGCTCAAACCTTAGGCTGCCGGGCTGGCGACTCTGGGCGCTTTGGCCGGCGAGCCGCGCGCCCGGCCACAACGAAGCGACCAGCAGCATAAACATCATGGTCGAGCGCAGAGTCATGGCCTTTCCTCAAGCGTCCGGCATCAACCCGTGAGCCCCGAGCAATACGACCGCCTACAGATTTAGAATCATGGCATTGGAGCGCGAGCCATCCTCGATGACGCGCACGCGGTTCGGCCCGCCGCTCAGGCGCAGGTCTGCCGCAGTGGCCGCCACCTGCGCCTTTTTCCCAGAGCCTTTTGCGGTCAGGTTAGAAACCGGCACGACCTCGCCATTGACTTCAAGGCTGAGATGCTGGCTCAATCGCTTCCCCTTGATCTGTAGCACGCTGCCGTCGAAAGAGAGACTTGATAAGCGCGGCCCGCCTGAATCGCCTTCGAGGATGCCGGTTGTCAAAGTCGAGCTGCGGTTGCCGATCCGATCCAGGAACGTGAGGCTGGCCTGAGTCGCGGCTCGCCACTGGTTGATGCCGGGAAGCTGAAGGGCGAAACCGGCGACCGACGATGCGCCAAGGGTGAGCCGGGCGAGCGGGTATTGTGCAAGCACAGTGCCCGAATCGTCAAGCACCTTTACCTCGGCTTCGGCGAGGTCATTCGCGGCGCTGGCGGCGATGCCAGTGATCGTGAGCGTGTCGTCTTGCATTTTACCGGAGAAGCCGCCAATCTCCGGCGCCATCTCGATCCCCGTCTTCAATGCGTAGCCCATCATTTTTATCGCGAGCAGATCGTGGGCCGTCATTACCTGCCGCTTGCCTGTCGGCAGGCCGACCTCCATCACGCCAATGTAGCGGTGGTCGATCAGGTCGTCGTTCTTCCAGTGAGAGGCTTGAAAATGGTCACCGCCAGAGCCGTCCGGCCTGCCGGTCGAAAGCGGCAGCTCAAGCCCCGCTACCGTGAACATCTGTTCGCCCCCTGACGAGAGCACCCGCGACGCTGCCGAGAATCGCTCTTGCGGCGTCGCCGGACGGAGCCGGAAAAGGTCCCAAACCGTGGGCGCAATGGGCGCTTTGCCGTCGAGCTCGCGCGCCCCGGTCTTGGAGATGAATCCCAGCACATGGCCGATTTCATGGACGGCGACCGCTTCAAAATCTATCTTGTCGGAATCTATCCCGTCGCCGGGATCAAAGTCGAACTTGTAATTGGAATTGAACGCCACCTCCGGGGGGCTGCCAAGATATTTCTCCTTGCCGTCGGGGTCGGCTACCGGGTCGAGCAGGCCGAGGGCGCGGGCGTTTGCCGACGGGCCTGTCATGGTGGTGGTGCTGCCGAGGTCGGTCGGGATCGCACCCGTCGGCAGAGCGTTGTAAACGGCCAACTGCTGCTCGTCGGTCGCCGAGGCAATCAACCGCGCTCTGGCCGTCTCGTAGACGTTAGGGCTGACCAGTTCCTGCGCGCTCGAACTTCCCAGCGAGAATTGCGGCCAGGTGTGGCCGAAATAGGTCGGGCCGAAGTCAACATCGATGACAATCGTGATCGGCGATTGAATCTTCTCTTCCCAGACGGCAGCCGATTTCAAAAATGCCGCCTTTGCTTCGGGGAACCTTTCCAATTGAGCGGTCGCCCGCAGGATGATCTTTAGCCCCGACTCTTTCTCCGACACCGCATACGAATTGGCGTGAGAGATCGGGTGCAGCGTGACTCCGGGGGCGTGCTGAAACACTCCCGCCTCTTCAGCCGTTGCCTCGCGGCATGCGGCCGCCCCATTCTGCTCATAAAGCGTGAACTTACCCGCCTCAGGTGCTTGGGGCAGCGAGAAAACAACCGTAGCCGCAGGCGTGTCGGATACAGGTTCTTGGCGAAACGCCAGGGCAGGCGTGGGTGCCAGATTCATCAAAATGATCATGGCCGTGACTAACGAGAGCGCGATTGAGCTTTTCATTTGATGGCAAATTCCTTTCGTACTTTCAATACACTTGCTGGCAGATGGCGTCTGAACTCAACTTGAGTAGCAAACGATTTTCGGCAGCAGGTTTACCTTTCAGGCTTTCTTGGGACGCTGGTAGATGAGCGTACAACCGCCATATTATCCGGTTTTCCAGCAGCGTCGTCCTGAATGGGCAGTCAGGACGCTCCATCGTATGGTGCAGGCGCACTATTACCGGTCAGAAGAAAGCTGGAGCGGGTCAGCGACAGGATGGGAATCTGGAAACGCTTGCGTCAGCCTTTACTGCTGGCGCTCTTCCTGTATTCGGAAGGGGTCATATTAACCTGTTTCTTGAACACGGCATTGAAGGCCGATTTCGAGTTAAAGCCGACCTCCTCGGCGATGGCGATGACCGTGTAATGTTTTTTTGCCGGATCAGCCAACATCTTCTGGGCCTCCTTCACGCGGTACGAGCTGATGAAGTCAATGAAGGTTTGCCCTAACCGTTCGTTAATGATTTGCGAGAGATGATTGATCGGTATTGACAACCTCTCGGAAAGTTTTTGCAGCGTCAAGTCGCCATCTCGATAAAGGCTCTCGGTTTCCATTACATGAAGCAATTTCTTCAAATAGGCTTCGGCCCTTTCCGGCGTAAGGGTTGATTTCTCGTACTTCTTCGGGGGCGGCGCTTCGTTCCGCCCCGCCAGGGCCTCCGGGTGTCTGAGCGCCATGTAGCCCGCCACATATACCATGATTGAAAAACACAAGGGGACGAGGAGCATGGTCTCGGCGCGAAAATCAAAGACGAGACGGAAGAGACCGGCCCCGCAAATGATCAAAATCATGACGATGAAAGTCCGCAGCCAGAGCAGATTGAGCCTGCCGGCGGCAGGCTCAATCTGCACCTTTCGAGCATGCGCAAAAAACATGAAAAGCGCCAAGGCAAGGTAGGGAAGGAACTGGAAAACCAGGAGCAGCGACCGGATACGCCATTCGGCGGGCGGATAGTTTTGAAACGCGGCGTGCAGGTAATCAAGCTTACCTGCACGGCTTTGAAGATAAAGCGGCAGGTAATAGGCGGCGCACAAGGCGAACGGCACGAGATGTAGAAGCTCTCGCTTCCGAAGGCGCGATCCTCTTGAGGTTGCGCCCCTGACGTAAAGGAAGATGATCGGCCCGAAAAGAAAATGGAAAGGCGCGGAGACCTGCGTAAGATGAGGGTAGCTGAAGATGTATTTTGTGCTGACCAGCAAGCTGCCGCCCATGCTTATTGCGCTAACCAGCATGAAAGCAGCAAGCAGGCGGGTGGCGGTGCGGTCGGCTTTTTTAAGGCCCAAAAGCGCCAAGGCCAATAAGAGCCCTTGAGCGGCTCCTAAGAGGGTCAGACCGGCAGTCAGATCAAGAGAAGGCTCCATCAGGAAATGCTCTTTATCAATCAGGCAAGCGCCGCGTACTTATCCCTGCACTGCCTGAATCCTATGCGTTGTACCGGAACGGCGAGACTTTCTAAACCGGCGCGAGAGCGGCAAAGCCCGTTTCCGGCAGGTCTATGGTCACGCCCCGCATAAGCTCTCCGTTTCAATTGCCCCTGGGGTAACGCCCGGCCTTAGCCGGCGAACGCTTCCTTTATCAGTTGTTGCTGTTCGAGCATGTGCAGGGTGTGCGACCCGGTCGCCGTGCTGGCGCTCGCCGGGCGGCCCGCATAACGCAATCGCTGGTTTGCCTTTAACAACTGCCGCAGGCGCGGCTCGACGAAGAACCAGCCGCCATAGTTCTGCGGCTCTTCCTGCACCCAGCAAACGTCCGCGGCGTTAGTGTAGCGGTTCAGCTCGCCCACCAGTTGTTGCTTCGGGAACGGGTAGAACTGCTCCAGGCGAATGATCGCCGCGCCCTGGTCGTTGCGCGTCTTGCGCTCTGCCACGAGATCGTAATAGACCTTGCCGCTACAGAGCAGCACGCGGCGGACGCCTTCGGCTTGCAGGTCCGCATCCTTGATGACGGCGTGAAAGCCGCCGCGCGTGAACTCGTCTATGGCCGACGCGGCTTCCGGCAGCCGCAGCAGACTCTTCGGCGAAATCACGATCAGCGGCTTGCTCATCTGCTGCCGCGCCTGTCGCCTGAGCAGATGGAAGTACTGCGCCGCGGTCGTCGCGTTTGCCACCTGCATGTTGTTTTCGGCGCACAACTGCAAGAAGCGCTCGAAACGGGCGCTCGAATGCTCTGGCCCCTGGCCCTCGTAACCGTGCGGCAGCAGCAAGACCAGCCGCGACGGCTGATTCCACTTCTCCTCGCCCGAAGCGATGAACTGATCGATGATGACCTGCGCGGCGTTCACAAAGTCGCCGAACTGCGCTTCCCACAACACCAGCGTCCCCGCCACTGCGACGCTGTAGCCGTACTCGAATCCGAGCGCGCCGGCTTCCGATAGCGGGCTGTCGTAAATCTGAAAGCGCGCCTTCTCTGGTGCGAGCTTCGTCAGCGGTATCCACTCTTCGCCGGTCTTGGTGTCGTGGAACGACGCGTGGCGGTGGCTGAAGGTGCCGCGCACCGTGTCCTGGCCGGCGAGCCGCACGCTCGTGCCTTCCGCGAGCAGCGAGCCGAAAGCCAGCGCCTCTGCCGTGCCCCAGTCAACCGCCGCCGCGCCGCCGACCATCTTGGCGCGCCGCGATAGCAGGGTGACGATCTTCGGGTTCAGATTAAAACCGCTCGGCACGGTGGTGATCGTATGGGCGATCTCGCGCAAGGTGTCGCGCGCGACGCCTGTCTCAAGCACACCCACCGATTCAATCTCCGGCACGATGGCCGGCAGGCTGATCTCTTTGCCCTGCTTCTCGACGATGGCTTTGGCGCCGAGCTGGGCGTTTTCGTAGCGCCGCATGCGCTCTTCCATCAGCGAGTCCACTTCCTCGCGCGTCATCACGCCTTCGCCGATGAGCTGGCGGGCGTATAGCTCGCGCGCGCCGGGATGCTCCTTGATGCGCTGATACATCAGCGGCTGCGTGTAGGTCGGCTCGTCGCCTTCGTTATGGCCGAGCTTGCGGTAGCCGATGATGTCCAGCACCACGTCTTTATTAAACGTCTGCCGGTAATCGAGGGCGATTTGCAGCACGTTATAGGCCGCCTCGACATCGTCGCTGTTCAGGTGAAAGATCGGCACCTGAATCATCTTGGCGATGTCCGTGCTGTAGGTAGACGAGCGCCCTTCCTCGGGCGGCGTCGTAAAGCCGACCTGATTGTTGGTGATGATGTGAACCGTGCCGCGCGTGCGGTAGCCCGGCAACTGCGACAGGTTGAGGGTCTCGGCGACGACGCCTTCACCGGCAAACGCCGCGTCGCCATGCAGCAGCACCGCAAGATGAGCGTTGCGATTGCCGTTGCCGTCCTGCTTGGCGCGCACGATGCCTTCGACGACCGGGTCAACGAACTCCAGATGGCTCGGGTTCGGCGTCACCGCCAGAGTCACTTGATGGCCGTCGGCGGTCTCGCGCACGCCGGCCGCGCCCTGGTGATACTTGACGTCGCCCTGGTCGTGCGGAAAGTTGGGATGGATCGAGCCTTCAAAGCTGGTGAAGATGCGCTCGCAGAATTTGCCGATGACGTTGGCAATGACGTTCAAGCGCCCGCGGTGCGCCATGCCAATGGTGATGTCAATGATCTCGCGGCGCGCGGCGCTCTCGATCAACTGATCAACGACCGCAATCACCGTCTCGTTGCCCTCGATGGAGAAGCGTTTCTGGCCGAGGTATTTCGTGCCCAGGAATTTCTCGAACAGCTCGGCGGAGATCAGCTTCCAGAGCATCTGCTTTTTGACTTCGACCGGCACCGTTGGCGCGTCGCGCTCAACCCGCGAGCGGATGAACTCTTTCTCTTCGGGGCTCTGGATGTTGCGATATTCGATGCCGACCGAGCCGCAATAGTAGCGGTGCAGGTACTCAACGATCTGGCGCAGCGGCGCGGTCTCTGTGCCGCCCAGGCCCTGCGTGATGAAGTGCCGATCCAGGTCCCAGATCGTCAGCCCATAAGTTTCGATATCAAGCTCAGGATGATACTGCACCTCGCCCCAGCCGATGGGATCGATGTTGGCGATTAGATGGCCGCGCACGCGGTAGGCGTTGATCAGTTCGAAGACGCGCGCCTGTTTGTGAACCACGTCGCGGCGGCGCTCTTCGCCCAGGATCGCCGGGTTCACGTCAATCGCCCAGCGGTAGGGACGGTAAGGAATGCTCAGGTCGCGGAAGATTTCGTCATAGAATTCGTGCTGGCCGCGCAGCATCTCGTCAATGCGGGCGAGAAAAGCGCCCGATTCCGCGCCCTGCACGATGCGATGATCGTAGGTCGAAGTCATCGTGACGATCTTGCTGATGCCGATGCGCGACAGACCTTCAGGCGACATGGCCTGGTATTCGGGCGGGTATTCGATGGCCCCTGTAGCGATGATGACGCCCTGCCCCGCCATCAATCGCGGGTTCGACGCAGTCGTGCCAATGGTGCCGGGATTGGTCAGGCTGATGGTCGTGCCTTGAAAGTCTTCGACCTGGAGCTTGCCGCCGCGCGCACGCCGCACGACATCGTCATAAGCGTCGAGCAACTGGCGGAACGTCATCTTGTCAGCGCCCTTGAGGTTGGGGACCAGCAAAGTGCGCGAGCCGTCTTTCTTGGTCACGTCAACCGCGACGCCCAGATTCACATCCGTATGGCGGAGGCGATAGCTCGCGCCCTCGACCGAGGCGAACGAATCATTGAGCTGCGGAAAGGCTTCGAGCGCTTTGACGATGGCGTAAGCGACAATGTGTGTGTAAGAGACCTTACGTTTGGCGGCGGCGAGGTGCTGGTTGATGACGCGGCGATTTTCGTCCAGCAGCTTGATGGGAATCTGCCGCTGCGACGTAGCGGTCGGCACCGCGAGGCTCGCTTCCATGTTCTCGGCGATGCGCAGAGCGGGGCCGCGTATCGGCAAGCGCTCGCCGGCATCAACGGTCGGCGTCCGTGCCGGCGCGGGTGCCGGCGGCGCGGCGGGCGGCGCGGCGGTTGCCGGTTGCGGCGGGCTTTGCGGTTGCGCCGCGGGTTGCGCGCCCCAGTTGTAATCGGCGTGCAAGACGTTTGCCGCGGCGGGCGGCGTCTGGGCCGCTGCCGGCGCGGCTGATTTGGGTGCGCCGTTGCCGGCGGGCTCGCCGGACAACTGGCCGTTGCTCAACAGCTCGGCGAAATAGCCGCGCCACTCTTCGTCAACCGACTGCGGGTTGCGGCTGTATTGCAATAAAAGCTCGCTCACATAATCGGCGTTGACGCCGAACTCTTCGGCGATTAATTCGCCCAGCTCGGCCTCGGTCATCTGCCTGGTCGTCGTCATATCGAATTTCCTTTCCGTCGCAAGCTTACAGTTTAATGCGGCGGGCGGCGCTTAACAACCAGCCCGCCCGCGAAATTGCTTGCGCTTCGCCATAAAGAAGTCAGAGAATTTGAACGGGCCGCGTCGTACAAGACGCTCTGCCCGGCTGTTGGGCAGTTCACGCTTTTGTAACTCTAATTTGAATCTGAAAGGAACACTCATGAAGCGAACGCTAACGATTCTCTTTCTCTGCTTGATGCTGGGCTTCGGCACCGCCATCAACGCGCAGGATAAACCGGCACCGGCGCAGACGCCTGCGGCCAAGCCGTCCACCCCGCTGCCGAGCGCCGAGCAGATCGTCAACAAGTATGTGCAGGCCATCGGCGGCAAAGCGGCCCTCGAAAAGATCACCAGCCGCCAGGCGACGGGCACCTTCGAGATCGCCGCTATGGGCGTCAGCGCGCCTGTGTCGATGTATTCCAAAGCGCCGAACAAGACCGTCTTAACAATTGACATCACCGGCTTCGGCTTGATTCAGCGCGGCTACAATGGCACGGTCGGCTGGGATGTCAACCCGCAGACCGGCAACCGCGAACTGTCGGGTGCCGAGCTGGCGCAGATGAAACTGGGCTCGGACTTCTACCGCGACATCAAGATGATGCAGCTATTCCCGAAGATGGTGGTTAAAGGCATTGAGAAGGTGGGCGCTAGCGACGCCTACGTCGTTGACGCGACCACCGCGGATGGCATTACCGAGACAATGTACTTCGATGCGCAATCGGGCTTGATCGTGCGGACAGACGTAGTGGCCGACACGCCAGAGGGTAAGGCGAAGGTCTCGTCTTACTCCAGCGACTACCGCGACGTGGATGGGGTCAAGCTTCCCTTCACCATCAGGCAAATCACTCCCGCTATCGAATTCACCATCAAGCTCGACAGCGTTAAGCACAACGTCGCCATTGATGATGCCAAGTTCAATAAGCCGGCAGGCCAGTAAGTAGGGGGCAGGAGGCAGTAGGCAGGAAGCAGGAAGCAGTCGTTAATCCGTACTGCCTCCTGCTTCCTGCCTACTGCCTCCTAGCCTCTTCTGCCCCCAAGCTCAAGGAAGAATTGATCGACCGCCGCCGCCGTGATGCCGCGCGTGCCGTCGAGAGAATTGACCGCGGCGGCGGCGGTCGCCTGACCATAGCGCGCCGCCGCAATCAAATCCAAACCGCGCGCCCAGCGCGCGACCGCAAAGCCTGCATGCATACAATCGCCCGCGCCGATGGTCGAATAGCGAGCGCGGCTTTGCGCGCCTTCGACTCTGACCGGCGCATCGCGGTTGCATTGCGGCCACAGGCGGCAACCGCTCGCATCAGTGACGACGAGCGCGCCACTGAAGTCATCCCACAGCGCCCGGTCAACCGAGCCGTATTCCGCCTCATTAATCTTGACGACATCGGGCCGCGCCGCCGACTTCAGGCAATTGGCGAGCGCCGCTTTTTCGGCGTCGAGCGAGATGACGCCGACACGCGACCGCACTTCCGCGATCACCTGCGCATAGAGATCAACCGCCATCGCGCCGCGGCTGGCGATCACCGGCGGGTTGCCGGCCACCAACAGCACGTCACTGCTGATCTGCGCAGCCGACGCCAGAGCCACCGCCAGCGCGCTCTCAGCCCAGACGGCGCGCGGGCTGATGTTGAGCTCGACACGATCACCCTCTGAGGTCGTCGGATCGGTCAGATCGATGCAGAAGCGCGCGCGGCTATCGATGATGACCGGGCGAACGCGCACACGACCGAGGTCGCTGGTTTGCAGGTCGTGCAAGTAGCGGCCTTCGGGCGAATCAGGGCGAAAGACGATCAGCTCGACTTCAACCGCATCGGCGTCTGCGAGCAGCCTGTCTATGACGCGCGCGACGTTCGTGGCTTTGCCGCCGGCATAGGTCGTGATGAGCTGCGGGCGCAGCTTCGCCCCGGCCTTGATCCGCACCTCGCGCCCGTCGCTCGCGACGTAACCTTCGTCCGTATCGCGGCGGACGTGAAAGATCGAATCGGCGCACGGCGTGAATTCGAGAATCGTGATGCGCATAAGCAATAGTCGGGATCAGGAAGCAGGGAGCAATCGCCAGTCCCCCTATAGAGCTTGGAAATCAACTGCCTCGTGCTCGCTGCTCACTGCCTCCTGTTGAACATCTCCTTCGTAGCGGCGAGGGTCGCGGAAAGAATCTCGGCAGCCGGGCGCGAAGGCTCGACGACAATGAGGGCGCAAGCGGCGCGGCCCGCGGGCCGCCAGCGGTCGAGCACGCGCGGCGAGGTGTAGCCGGCAAACACATCAACGCCAGGCGTCCCGGCCGCAGCGGCGATGTGCTGGCCCGCCGAATCATAACCAATGTACAAATCGCTTTTCGCAATCAGCGCCGCAAGCATGCCGATGCGCCCATCCCAGACCAACAACCCGGCGGCGTCCGCCTCGCTCATCTCGGCCAAGCCATTTTCCGTAAGCCCGACGACCGTTGTTATCTGTCGGGTGCGAGCAATCACCGCGTCGGCGCGGCGTGTTTCTTCCGCGCCCGCGCCTTTGTCGAGGATGACGGTTGCGCCCTGCCGGATCAACTCGGTGACAAGCGACGGCTCGAAGTCATCGCCGACGCGCTTGGCGGGGTTGTCGCCGACGCCGAAGTTGACCGTGATGATGGGCCGGGCGCTCGCTTGCCGCAATCGCATGACGAGCGCATTCGCCGCGCCGAGGTCTGCGCGCCGCAAGCTCAAGCGCGGCAGCATCGGCTGTGGCGCAGCAAAAATTTCGTCGAGCCAGGCAGGCGTCAATTGACCGAGTGGCTGCGCCGTCGCCGCGCCGTATTCGCGGCTCGGGAAGAAGAGGTAATTCGCTTCCGCTTCGGTCACCGGCAGCAGGCCGAGTTGCGTCAGCCGCGAGTCGGGATCAACCACCAGCCATTCGCCCGGCGATAATCCGGCGGTCAGCTCTCGCGTGACTTCGATCACATCGAGCCAGTTCAACAAGCGTTCAATCGTCATGCCGCCGCGGCGGTAGGCAATCTCTTTGAAGGTGATTCGCCGGTCGCCGCCAAAAAGCTCGGCGGCTTTGCGCCCGCCGACGAGAACCAGCTCGGCGTCGGGGAATTCATGTTCACAGCGGTTGATGATGACGCTGGTGATGGCGACATCGGCACCGAGCGTCACACGCGATAGCACGATGATGCGCCGCACGCTTGCCGACGGCAAGCCTGCGCCCGCCCGTCTATGGCGCAGCGCTTCGGCGCGGTTGAGCAAAGCGGCTTCGTCGTGCAGTCCAAAATGACTCAACGCCTGATCTAACGCGCGGCCCTGCGGCAGCCGGCGGCAATGTTCGATGGCCTGGGCAAAGACGCGGTTGTAGAGCGATACATTGGCGGGCGAAAATGAATCGGCCAGCCATTCGATGAGCGACGCGAAAAAGGCTCTGGTGGCCCGTTCCGCGGTTCCGGCATGGTCGCTTGTCGCAAGCCCCATCAGTCGCGCGACCGCTTCGCGCCGGTAATTGCCCGTCGCGCGGAATTCACTCAGAAACCCCGCGACGATCTCGTCAGGCGTGGCGTTGTCTAATGGTTTGCTCATCCTCGAACCGGACGCTGATTATCCCAACGACAAGTGACAGGTGACAAGTGACGCGGAGAGAAGTCAGAAGTCAGAAGTCAGGAGTCAGGAGTCGGGAGTCGGGAGTCAGAATGAATAAGGAGGTCGGCTCCGCCGCGGCTTTTATTCTAACTCCTGACTTCTGACTCCTGACTTCTTCTTTCTTGTCACTTGTCACCTGTCACCTGTCACTTTAGAATAGGCACATCGAACCGTAGGGAATAGTCCTCAGTGATTGGCGCAATCGCCCCCCGGAATCTAAACCGCTCAGGAGAAGACTGAATGTCACGATCATCATTTCGCTGGCTGGCTGCGACGCTGACAATCGTTTGCATGCTGCTGTCGGCCGCCGCGCCGTCCGTCTCGGCACAAACTTTTCGCGGCACGATTCTCGGCACCGTCACCGACCCGCAAGGCGCGTTTGTCGTCGGCGCGACCGTCACGGCGCGCAACCTCGACACAGGCATCGAGCGGTCTACGGTCACGGATGACGCCGGCAACTATTCACTGCCTGAGCTGCCCATCGGCAGATATGAAGTCAAGGTGCGAGCCACAGGCTTTCGCGCCTACTCAATCACCGATGTCCGTGTGGAAGTCGCAAGCGAGCGCCGCGCCGATGCGCAGCTTTCGGTCGGCGGCTCCAGCTCCGATACCGTGACGATTACGGCCAACGCCGTGCAGGTCGAAACCACCGCCAACACGCTCGGCGGCACGATCTCTGGCAGCACGGTGGTTGACCTGCCGATCAACGGGCGCGACTTCACAAAATTCCTGGTGCTGGTGCCCGGCGCGACCGGCGACCCGTCGGGGGCGACCGATTCGCCCGGCTCGTTCGGCCTGTTCAGCGCCAACGGCAATCGCGGACGCGCAAACAACTACCTGCTCGACGGCACCGACATGAACGATGGTTATCGAAACCTGCCCGCGATCAACGAAGCCGGCGTCTTCGGAACTCCCGCGACCATACTCCCGATCGAAGCGATTTCGGAAGCTGCGATACTCTCAAACTTCGAAGCCGAGTACGGCCGCAACGCGGGCGCGATCGTGAATATCGTCACCAAGTCGGGCACCAACGATTTTCACGGTTCGCTGTTTGAGTTTTTCCGGAACAACAAGCTCGACGCGCGCAACTTCTTCAATCCCGAACCCGATCCGCAGACCGCGTTTCGAAACAATCAATTCGGCGGCGCGCTCGGTGGTCCAATCAAGCGCAACCAGACGTTCTTTTACTTCGCTTACGAAGGCCAACGCGAACGAGTCGGACTGAATTCAACTGCGCGCGTTCCCGATCCGAGTGAGATCCAGGCGCTTGGCGGTCCAACCAATCCGGTCATCGCTCGCTTGCTGGCGCGGAATCCGTGGCCCGCTCCGAATAGACCGTTAGATCCCGATGACCCCAGCGCGCCGAATCTCTTCGTCACTACGCCTGCTTCGAACGACGTCGACAGCCTGATCGCGAAGATCGATCACTCATTCAACAAGGACAATCAACTTACCGGTCGCTATTTTTTCGGCACGAGCGATCAGTCGTTCCCGCTCGCGATTCTTGCCGGCAACATTCTTCCCGGTTTCAACACGACTACTCCAACGACAGTCCATCTCGTCTCGCTCTCTTATCTGAAGATTCTTTCGGCAACGAAAGTCAACGAGTTGCGATTCGGTTACAACCGCTTCGACGAAGGGTTCTTTCCCGAAGACAACGATTTCGATCCGCGGTCGATCGGACTCAACACCGGCATCACGAACGACCGCGACTTTGGGTTGCCCCTGATTCGCATTCAGGACGAGCGGGGCATCACTAACATCGGCGCCACGCTTTCTGTTCCACGCGCGCGTGTCGATAGCAACTTCCACATCATCGATAACTTTTCGTGGAAACTCGCCAGACACGACCTGAAGTTTGGTTACGAGTTTCGACGTACAACGGTGGACCAGTTCTTTGATGCAGGCTATCGCGGCCGTCTGGATTTCGCCTCGCTCGGAGATTTTCTCTCCGGCACTTTGAGTGGTGGCCGGGCTGCGCGCGGCAATTCGAATCGAAACACGTTTCAGAACTCACATGCCGGTTACTTGCAGGATACGTTTCGCTGGAGCCCGCAAGTCACGTTCAATCTCGGACTGCGCTGGGATTATTTCGGGGTTATCGGCGAAGAGAACGATCTGCTGAGCAACTTCAGTCCGACCGAAGGTCTCGTGCAGGTTGGTTCAGCAGGACTGCCGCGTCTCTACGATCGCGACTGGAATAATTTTTCGCCGCGTCTGGGACTCGCGTGGAATGTTCACGGAAACGGCAAGACTGTCGTGCGTGCCGGTTGGGGTTTGTTCTACGACGCCTTCTCGCAGGACTTCTTCGCGGGACAACTTCCGTTCAATACGTTCAATCCCGGACCGGCTTTCAATCCGGTTGGACCAGCGCCGGTACTTTTTTCGTTCTCGACCGAGCCCGTAATCCAGAACAATGTTCCGATTTTTACAGACTTTCTCGATTCGGATGTTTTCGCAGTCGATCCGAACCTGCGCACTCCGTACATTCAAAACTACAACTTCAACATTCAGCGCGAGTTGTTCGCAAACGGTGTGCTTGAAGTCGGGTACGTCGGTTCACACGGCACGAAGCTGTTTCGCTATCGCGATATCAACCAGCCTGTGAACCCGAGTGTTTCGTCCGCGCGGCCGTTTGACAATG
>DATENM010000079.1 GCA_035275065.1 Blastocatellia bacterium | reverse complement strand
GCCGATGGCGCCGCTTGAGATCGAAGTCGAATCGTTGCTCGCGCACCTGGACGATTACGCCGAAGACTTCCGCGAGGTGCGCGGTCAGGCGCATGCCAAGCGCGCCATCGAAGTCGCCACCGCCGGGGCGCACAACATCATTCTGTTATGTCCAGAACGCCGGGTTACACCTTGGCTGGTCAGGGCACTATTACTATAAGGCTTTACGGATAGGAAACGGAAGGAGAGGCAAGTAACAAGCTGCCTCTCCTTCCGCAAAGTTAATCGAAGTTGTGTCAGACGCTAATTGGAGTTCTACTGCTTGGCAGGAGCTTTATCTCCAAGATGCCCCGTATGGGGTAGAGCCTTGATGTCATCGTTCAAGTTGTCAGGCACCTCTCTAAAGTCTATCTTAACAACCTCAGCCGTAAATTCATTTCCATCAAGTTCGTGCGTAACGCTGCGGAGTGGGAACCTACCAATTACGGGAGAGAAACTTTGTTCAACCCAATACCCGTCGGCGACTGTCTTCATGACATAGGTGTCGTATCCGAGAAACTTATCCATGCGGACAAATGCCGGATGATTTCGCAGAAAAGCGTGCGAATGAAACTGTCTATTGAGTCGTTCGGGAACCGAGGCGTCCCATGATTTCTCAGCGGCGGGCGTGCTTAATGCTTTGCGCTCATCAGACCCAGCGGGTTTGACAAAAACACCTTCATTCATGCCGGCCAGAACCGATGAAGACGTACCCGAAGTGCCTTCGGCATCATAGGCAAAAGCAGCGGCTTTATCCGTGCCGTGCATTACAACTCTAAATTCGCCGTTGGCTTTCACATATCGAGTGCGCCATGATGTAATCGTCTGTTGGCCATCAGGAGTGGTATGGGCTATATAGTAAACTGCCACAAAAGAACGGGACGGCTCTACATCAGCCCCTCTATCAGCCTCTCTTTTTCGCCAAGCCAGCGAGAGTGAGACGACGCCGATTACAAAAAACACTACGCAGGAAGCCCGAAATATCCTTTGCATGGTCACCCCTCCTAGTTAACATGCGACGGCAGGCATACATTCAGCCGTATAACAAAATTGTGAGTCTTCACAGGTTCCCTGACTATAGAAACACATACATGGGAAGCCTTGAAGACAAGAATCGCTACTGCAATTAATTCTGCAAAAGGCATCATAGAAATAACAATCACCACCGAAACAGGTTACAGGCGGATTGCAGTTGGCTGTACTCTCGATAACGGGCGAGCTGTTAAATAGAAGCACGCCGATTACCATTAAGAAAAAAAAGGCCACATTCAGCAATCTATCTTTCAGCGTGGTGTTGGGTGTCAAGATGTTCTCCTTCCGTTCCTAAAAGATTACTGAGAAGGATACAGCTAAAATCCTTATTTCCCGTTGTTATCATAACTATATTTAAATGTCAACTGGTTTTTATTCTTGGGAGTGACTAAACTGGCATCGGTAAGCTATAAGTGAATAGATGAATCAATGTCCTTATTGCCAAGCGACAACTCGACAGATCAAGGCTGGACTGAACCGCGCCGGCAGCCAGCGTTTTCAATGTCGGGAGTGCAACCGTCACTCCACACCAGAACCCAAACTCAATGGCTACCCCAACGCCCTACGCCGACAGGCCGTGCGCCTCTATCTTGAAGGCACCAACCAGCGGCGCATTGGCCGAATCCTTTCGGTCAATCATCAGTCGGTTGCTAACTGGATCAAGGCTTATCATCAGCAGCTAGACGCTAGCGGCCCTAAACACTCGCATCCTGCTACGGTCGAGACGGCCGAAGTCGATGAGCTGTTGACTTTCGTTGGCAGTAAAAAAAACAAGCCTACATCTGCACGGTCGTAGATCGGGTGAGGCGCTGCATCGTGGCCTATGAGGTCTGTTTCGAGCGCACGCCGAAGCTGTTGCCGTCACTCATTGATCAAGCCCCGCACGCTCTGCGCTACTATTCGGATGCGTTCAACACCTATCGAGAGTTGAGCTACTGGGGCAAGCACACGGCGATGTGGGACAAGAGTGAGACCTATTCGGGAGAAGGGACTAATGCTGACCTGCGGCATTACTTGGCGAGGCTGGCGCGAAAGTCGAGGTGCTTGTCGCGCTGCATTGAGGCGTTGCGACGAGCCGTTGACCTGTTCGTGCATTTCTACAACAAACGCCAGCTACGCAAGCAGGCTTTCCCGAAATACCCGGCCCACATCACTGATGCGCTAACGATGCGTGTTTAGTCACTCCCGCGTCACAAGTGCATCTCAGCCAGCGCACCGGCGACCGCAATAAGGATTCCCCGCTTGGCTTCGGCGATCTTCCGCTTCTCGCTTTTTCGCGGCTCGTCAGATATGTGGCAGGGTTCAAAATCTCCTCGCTCATTTTCCCTGTAAGCGATCTGCATTCTTGGCCTTGAGCTGTCGGTATGACTAACAAACCCCAGCACCCGTGCATCTGCCCCATGCGTGCCCGCCGAGATAGTCACCATCTGAAGCTTACGTTTGAACAAAAAAGCCATTACCGCGTGCCCAGACTCGTGGTATGCGATGTGTTCAGGTGTGTTCATCATAACGGTTGTTCACATCACCAGCGCGCCGCTGTAGGCCGGCAGGGGTAATGGGTTCTTGCCAATCAGCGCCATCGCTATGGTCTTGGCTCGATATCGTCGACGCGCCGCTCCAGGCCGGTGATGCGCTGGCTGTTCTTCACTTCGAGCATGGTGAGTTGCTCCATCAGCCTGGTAGTCTGCTCATTGGCCGAGATCAGCCGGTTAAAGCCTTCCCGCATCTCTTCGCGCATCGCCTCGATGTTGCCGGTCAACGCCTGCACGTCGCCGGTGAGTGAGCCGACCACCTGCGTTAGCTGGCTGATCTGCTCCGAGTGGCGCTCGATGTCGGCACTCATCTTGGCGTGGTGATCGAGCAGGAACTCTATGGCGCGCTCCATCTGTTCGTTGGTCATTTCGCCCTGCCTTTCTTAGCAATGGGTTTTAATGCTGGCCTACCCTGACCGGGATTCACATATCCCGCAACATCACTCTCAGGAATAAGCCAATAACCCGGCCCGGCTGGTGGTGTTTCTTTGACCGCATTAGGGAAACGCCGTTTCCTTTCTGCATCGTCACTGAGCCAAACACGAATGCTTGACGGTGCCGCGCCCGTCAATTCCGACACTTGCTTAACAGTGAGCATCTGACCACCTTTCTTTGCCATAGCGTTGTATCGTACTGCGCAATGGCGGAAACCATCAAGTCGGATTCTAGCCCTTCTGCTAGTTTTTCGACCACTACCATACCAGCATTAACGTTACTTTTGTTTTTTGATGCCGCGAATGTAAGCGCTCGTATCAAGACCAAGGGAGCAGGCAGCGGCGTCCGGCACTACTACCCAATCCATACTGTCTGCGCTGTCGCCGCCGAATGCACCGTCACGGGAGGGGATTCCAATGCAGCCGTTGTCCGCGCAGCTGCACTCGCAGCGCCCCGCCCCGCCTAGCCGCAACCGTTCCCGGACGCTGCCCATACTGTCAGGGGCGCACACACAAAAAGGGAATCGACAAAGGAAAGCAGAGGTATAAATGTATCCGATGCGGGCGGGGATGCTCAGGCCCGATACAGCCAAAGCCGAAGACGACGCACTGGAAGACGAAGCACGCCAGGGCCACACAAGCGGCAATGATGGGCGCGGCGCTACTTGAGCTGATCCGCCGGGCGTTGCCGCCCGGCTTGCCGCCCGACATATGCGAGGACGTACAGCAAGAAATGATCATCGCGGCGCTCTGCGGGGAGTTTGACTTGTCGCAGGCCGCGCGCCTGCACGTCGAGGCGATGAAGGCAAGCCGGCAGGTTGACCCGTTCACCTTCGCGGGCGCGGCTATGCAGCTTGCGACCATCCAGGCAATCGAAGGCGACCACGCCGGCAGCCTGCACCGCTTCCAGTCTATCGGCCCGATGGTGCGCGCCGTCGCGCGGTTGCAGCCGTATCTTTGGCCGTTGTACTGCAACGCGCTGGCGGTTGAGTTGAGCGAGCTTGGCCGCATCGATGAGGCGCGGGCCGCGTCTGCGGTCGCCGTCGCTTCGCCGATTGCAAACGCTTATCCAGAGTGGCAGGAGACCGCCGCCGAATTGAGACAGACAGAGACGGCCCATGTCTCAGTCGTCATTAAGAGGCAAGAGGCAAGAGGCGAAGGGGCCGAGCCGATCATTCATCATTCATCATTCATCATTCATCACTCGACGCCGGCGGCAGGCCCGCGGCTGAGAATGCGACCCGTCATCATCAAATCGCGCGCATCTCCGAGGGCAAGCCCGCGCGCGCCGCCTGTCGTGTTCGAAGTGCTCACAGTCAAGTAGCGAGCCACGAGGCTCACCACAAATGGCGCAGGGCAGGGATGGCCACGCAAGCTCAACCCCTGCCCTGGTCTACCCGCGCACCATTTGAAGGCGCGCAAGGAGCATCAAGAACATGACCAAAGAGAAAACCCAAAATCAAGGCCGCACAGACGCCCGCCAGGCGAGCGGCTTTCAACGGATCGCCGAAGCCGAAATCAGAAAGTGGGTCTGGGGCGTGCCGATTAACAGCCTGGACAAGATCGCCGGCCAGCTCGTCGCAGCCTACGACGCGGGGAAGACGCTCGACATTGACAAGCTGCGCGAGTTGGCCCGCACCACCCGCGCGAAGATGTTGAGCCGCATCATTCAAAACGCCACCACTGGCGTCAAAGAAGGGGACGGCTGGAAGGCGACTGTTGACGCACAACACGCCATCGAGCAGGTCTTCCAACTGTCAGACTCCTACCGCCAGGGCGTTACCCGCTTCATCGAGAACACCAGGCGGAAAGCGAGGTGAGCGGTAGGATGTACGCCACCGGCCCGTCCCTTCCTAGCATCGCGGCGCTTCTGCTTTTACTTGCCCAGTCGATTGTGATATATCTTGCGCCCTAGCAGGCGCCGGAACGTACGCTGGGAGCGGCAAACAAACATATGCAGACACAGGTAGTGGAAGCATCCATATGCATATAAAACCATCTGAATGTAAAGTCATGACCAGCGCACACGCCTGAGGACGCGTTGACCGATAATGAAGATCCAACCGGTTACCCTCACAGGCCGTGCGGTCCGACTGGTACCCCTTAAGCTGGACCACGTCCCCGCGCTCGCAAGCGTGGGCCTGTTTCCAGAACTCTGGGAACTCCAACCCAGGGCCATTGATACGCATGAGGCAATGCTGCGGTACGTCGCCGCCGCTCTCGAGGCGCAGCGCCAGGGGACCGCGCTGCCGTTCGCGATGGTTGATCAAGCGAGCAGCGCGGTCATCGGCAGCACGCGCTATATGGACATCGCGCCGCAGCACCGCCGGCTCGAGATCGGGGCAACGTGGGTGACGCCGGCGTTCCAACGGACGGCGGCGAACACCGAAGCGAAACTCCTGCTGCTGACGCACGCCTTCGAGTCACTCGGCGTCCAGCGGGTGGTGTTCAAGACCGACGCGTTGAACGTGCGGTCACAGGCGGCGCTGGCGCGGATCGGTGCGGTCGAGGAGGCCAGGTTCCGCAGGCATCTGATCGCGGACACAGGACGAGCACGCGACATGGTGTACTACGCGATCCTCTCGGACGAGTGGCTCGCGGTGAAAGCTCGGCTCGTGGGACGTCTGCTCGAGCACGAGCGTCGGCGCAGCGGGGGTGTCGGGGCGCGTTCGCGGGGTAACGAGGGCGAGATCTAACTACAGGTTGCACCGGAGCCGGCGCACACAGATGCTTCGGCTTCGTCCAGCGGGCTCGCGCCGGCCTGGTGAACCTGGGCGTTGGGCTGCTACAGACTCTTTTTGAAGGGCAGTCTGGTGTAACGATCTATCCAAAGGAGAGTGTTATTGATGCATTTACCCATCCTTCAAGTCCCGCAGCTTACCACTGACCGCCTCCTGCTTCGCGGCTTCGCTCCCGATGACTTCGAGCCGTACGCCGAGATGATGGCCGATCCTGATGTGTCGCGCCATCTTATGGATGGGCGGCCACTGACTCGAAGCGAAGCGTGGCGGCAGCTCGCGATGTTCGCCGGACACTGGGTGTTGCGGGGATACGGCCTCTGGGCCGTTGAGGAGCGCCTATCCGGCAAGTTCCTCGGGCGTATCGGGTGCCTGAATCCCGAAGGGTTTCCTGCATTCGAAATCGCCTATACACTCGGACGGTGGGCGTGGGGGAAGGGTTACGCGCGCGAAGGTGCGGCAGCGGCGCTGCGATACGCCCGTGAAACGCTGGAACGCACCGAGATCACTAGTATCATCCGTCCGGCGAACACGGCATCTATCCGTGTCGCGTCGTCGCTCGGTGCCGTTGCGGGCGAGTCAGTCGAGTTCTTCGGCGCACCTTCTGTGATCTACCGTTACCCATGCTTATAGCGAAGGTCCACGAACGCGCGTTTCCAAATGAGCGCAGCCCAACCATGCGTTGCAGCGGAGGCCGCGCAGCGGGCTTCTTACGGTGTCTTTGATGGCCGCTCGTGGCCCCGCTGATGCGTGTTCGTTAGGCTCTATAAGGCATCCACCTATATAAATCTTGCGAGGTAAACAGATGAGCACAGAATTTGATGATTTACTCTCTTCCTACCATCCCAATATCCAGGCCATCGCACGTAGAGTGCGCGCTCTGATCTTTGACGTTGTGCCTGACGTGTCAGAGCATGTCTACCCAGTGCTGAAAGTCATCAGGTATGGATTGGAGGGAAACAAGATGGCTGGATTAGTGTTCTTCCTCATGCCGCACAAAGAACGTGTGAACTTAGGTTTCAATCACGGAACGTCATTGCCAGACCCGAAAGGACTGCTTGAGGGCACGGGAAAGAATCTGAGGCATGTGAAGCTGGGGGATGAGGAGGCAGTAAGTAATCCGGCGTTGCGTGGGCTGCTTAAGGCGGAGCTATTGGAGGCGAGGCGTCGGCGGCATGGACGCGCCTAACAAAGGCAACCAGCGGAGGCCGCGAAGCGAGTTTCACGGGGTTCCACCAGCGTTACGCGCGGCCCCGCTGAACACGAGCGTTATGCGTCTAAAGGAAGGAGAGAGTCGTGATTGAGGCCCTCATTGGTGTCGCGGTAGGTGTTCTCACGATAGTCTCGGCACGGATCATTTGCGGGCAGCATTGGTTGTATTCATTAGGTCTGCTCACTCTGCCTGGCTTATACGCATTCTTTGCACTACAAGCCGGTGAGCAGGCTGTGGGCGTCAAAGAAATGATCTACGGTATTCCGTTTGTTGTAGCCGGGCTGATCTTTGCCTTTGTGAGCGTGCGTCAGTCAGCGGTCGTGGTCGGTGCATTCTGGATACTTCACGGGCTGTACGACTTGACGCATAGTCAGTTCATCACGAACGCTGGCGTTCCTGATTGGTATGCCGTTTTCTGCTTCTCGGTTGATGTTGTGATCGGTGCATATCTACTATGGCTGTCGCGTCGTATCCCCAATGCTAATCTTCGCCAGGCGTAAGTCGTGGCTTGCCATTTTCGGGCTGCTGATTATTAATGCCTATTCTTCCTCTCAGTGCGTGCCTGTGGTGGCTGCACGTTTACGACGAAGGAGGGCATCGAGTCCCCAGTCGCCCGCACCCTGCATCGCCATATACAGAAAGATGAAGCAGAACAACACGGCTGGCATCCCCTGATTCTGGAGCGGCCACCCGCCGAGCGGCGCGTGAAACTGCCAGTATGCGACCGCCATCATGCCCGAAAGGATAAATGCAACAGGTCGGGTGAACAGGCCGAGCATAATCAAGATGCCGCCGAAGAACTCCAGCACCCCGCCGATGCCCGTCTGCGAGATCAAAGGCGGCGGGCTGGGCTGGTCGGGCATACCGCCGAACCAACCGAACAGGATCACGCAGCCAGCCTGAGAGAATAGGAACCCCGCCACGACGCGGAGTAGAAAGTATGTGACGTGCGCGGCAAGGTTCATGTTCATTTCATTTTTGTCCTTCAAAGGCATAGGCAGACATTAGCAGATCGTTCGCTTCTACGGCGCCAGTTCATCTCTAGCATTGCAACCAACCGCCATGCTCCCCTTAACTTTCTTAGCTGATTGCTTTGATGCAGTTAGGCGAGTTATTGCCCGGCGAATTTACCAGCTTCGACACTGGATGAGCTTGCATCTCTTCCGCAGGGTAGGGCTGCAATAGGCTCCGCAGGACTTCTGTGTCCTGCACCTGCGGGTCAAGCCATAAATCCTCATTCTCCTTCGGAATGATAACCGGCATTCGTTCGTGAATGGGCTTCATCGTCCGCTCCGTTACATATTAGCGCACTTCGCCTGCCCTTTATGCTGGCCCCGTCAGATAGAAGCACCGTCAGAGCGACTTACTTGAAATCATAGGCAAAGCCCAGTAATGCACCGACTCTTGGGCTGCCGGGGAAACGCCCTCCAAGTACACCAAAGGCCAGGGCGAATTGTTTATTGAGAGCGTAATTCCCGCCAACTTGAATTTCCAACTGCCCTTTGCTTAATTGAAAGTTGTTGGTTACCGCGCCGAAGACTTCTACCCCTAATCTGAGCTTTGACGTGAAGTCGTGAGTGATCGAGCTATTACCAGTGAAGACCTGCCCTTTTGTCGTACGAACGCCGACCAGACCGGTGGAGGTATTCCCGGCAAAAAGGATGCCAGCATTTAACCTGCATTTGGTTTTCTTGGTCAGTGACTTCTGCGCTACCCCATAGAGCCAGTAATCGGTCACTCCTGAACCTAACTGTTTTGAGGTGCTTCCGGTCGGGGCCTCCAGATAAAAGACAACGGCCATTGCCGGAAGCCGGGAGCCATCACGCTCCTCATAGAAGCGATACTTGATCCCGAACTGGGTATCGCCGATTCCTATTGGATTGCCTAACGGGGAGGTGTTGGCGTTGAAGACGGTCAGAAGCGGCGCATTAATGTCCAGTTCGATCCTCTTAGTAAGGCCGCAATTGAGGGTGAAGTTGGCGTTGTTCTGTCTCTTAGCCGGGTAGAGAGTCTTTTGCAGGATGTCCTGCTCATTGAAAAATTCAAAGTGAAACTTACCTGTGTCCGTTGTGTCTGCATCATCGGTGTAGAAGGGAAGCTGGCCCCGTACAGTCGGGGGAAAGAGCAAAAAGAGTACGCTGAAAGCAAGGAGCAGCTTGATCTCGAAAGTCGCTCGGTGATAATCCACTGAACATTAGTCCCTAAATGATGTCCCAAGCGTCACGATAAACAGTATAAAGGCTCATCGTCTAAATTGACAAAATAGCGATGAAGCACCTTACTACAAGTGTGTTCCAGCGGAGGCCGCGCAACGTAATCTTGATTGCTCATCGTGTGAGCGAGGCGGGCCGACGTAGTAGCCTTTAGCGGGGCTGTCCGGTTCGCCTCTTTTTTCGACCTCATTGAGCGTAACCCATTACGATGTGCCTGTAGCCAGACATCCGATTGGGAGATTTTATCCTTTCATCGACTGTTGTATAATTGCCCGGCTTTCTCAAGCACAGTCCGCTTTGCTTCGGGCCGGACGGCCATTTTGATTCTGCTATTTCCAGCATCTAGAAGGTACGGCATGACGCAGAAAAGTTTCGCCCCGGCGCGTCGGCAGCAAGACCTCTACATCTTTCCCCGACTGGCTATGGCAGCCAGCCTCGCGCTCTGGCTGATCCCCAACGCAGCCGGTGCGCCGCCGCCCGCCGCCAATCCTGAACCACAAGCGGCGCAGAGTCCCAACGCCAATCCTGATGAACAAGACCAGATCAACCAGACCTTCAAAGCATTTGAGGGGTTGCTGACGATCACCAAGGACGCGGACTCGATGAATGGTCACTTGCGAGTCAGGCTGGAGTCCTGGCGTGAGGCGCAGGCGGCATGGGAAAAGGCATATGCGGCGCTGCCATCTTCCCTTAAAAGCTTAAAACGCTGCGCGGTGCCGCTCGCTGCAGCCAGGGGGATGATTGAACGAGCGGATAATCTCTTCCGCCAGGCGCGGGCTAGCTCAGACGCGATGCGGGGGGCGGACCTGCTCATACGGCATCAGAAACTTCTGAAGCAGGCCGAAGACCGGTTGCAGCGGGCAGAGCGTTGCTATCGTGCCCTGCGAACCGCCTATCTGAAAAGCGGAAAGATAGGCATTCATTCGCAGGTCAGAATGGCTGGCGAGCCGTAGCTGATGGCGAGAGCTACTCTAGCGGTACGCGCAGGGAGAGTCGGCTTCGGCCTTTACCCCACGTCCGTTTTGCAAGTTTAAGGAGGTGTCTTATGTCGAAACGGTTCCATCGGATGTTCGCGCTTCCCGGTTTCCGCATAGGCGCAGTGCTGCTTTTAGTAAGCGGCATGCTGATCGGGCAGGAGCGCCGCCCACCCGTCCTCAGAGGAGGAGCCCAACAGGAGCGCCGCCCGCCCGCCCCTAAAAGAGGGGCTCAGCAACAGGACGAGCTTCCGGACGAGTATTCGATTATCACAATATTAGCGACCGAATGCCGCGAAGCGCGGAAGGCTCTCGACCTGTATCGCGAAGCGGCTGCCAATCCTGAGCTGGTGATGTCAGACCGTTGGCAGACTGTAGAGGATAGGGCCTATCAAGCCCTGGCGTCGTGCTTCAGTTGTCCGATGGGAACCTTGAAGATCGGCATCGAGCTGTTGAGGAGGGCGCAAATTGCCCGCCCGAACCCACGGGCGCGTGGCGAGGTGTACGAGCGGCTGATATTTTTCACGTCCGGGCAAAGCCCGGCACGGCGCCCCGTCTCACTGCAAGCCTTCGATCAGGCCGTGCAGAGGTGGGAGCAAAAAATACAAGGAATTCTCCAGGAGGCTGAGGAATGTTTCCAACAATCCTGCGTCGAGACTTTGCAGCTCCTTACAGACGGCGCCTCCGGGTGGCGGCCTGATGTGTCGGCGGATCAAGCCCCCTGCCAACAGCATCCGCTTCAGAACCCTTTATACCTGCGGTATATCGGACAGGCCGACAGCTCCGCCCCTTTACGAAGGTCCCCGCAGCCGAACACCGAGGAGCAAAAAGCGATCATAGCGACCGTGGAGGGTGACCCGACGCGTTATCGCAGCATTAATGAGCGGAGCCGCTATTATGATGCCGTCACCCGCATCCTTGCGAGTGACCCACGCACTAAGAACATCAGCTTCTTTCGAGCAGCCAACAAAGTGACTGACCGCCGAAATCTGGGTGCCGTCGAGGAGTTTCCTGGGGCAAATATCCATAACGAGGCCTCTAAGGAGTTGATTCTGGCTATCAATGAGAGGCTGTTCGCCGCTAACATGGCGGTCATCAGAAGGCTCTTCGAGAGCGGATGCCCGATGGACCCCTTTAGACCGCAATCGGGGCCGATCCCGCCCTTACAATTCGACCTTCGCATGGTCGAGTTTGAGCAGGGCAATGTGCAGAAAATCCTTGATGATCCGGCCAACCGTCGTTTGGTGCAGGAGGGCATGCAGGACATTAATAATGACCTGAACCTGAACGGTGGCTGGGACTTGTTCAGACCATTGGCCAATGCGTTGAATATCCCGTATAAGAGACCAGTTGAGTGGGCGAAATCCTGCCTGGGGAAAAAGGACTTAGACTTCAGCAATCTGAGCCACCGGGTGGCAGTCGGCAAAGCCCTCATTTTCATGCGGGATTTTGGTCCGGGCGAAGAGGTACGGGCGAGATATTGCGAATACATGAGAAGCGGCCAGTAATGGCGGTAAAGGATCAGCCCGGTAAGGGTATTTACAGCTCAACACGCCGTATAACTACAGCCCCAATGGGGCGCGGCAGCGCAACCATCATTGCTCATCGGGACGGGCAGCCACGCCGTCTCGTTAGCGGGAAGTGACCTGCCGGCTTTTGTCCCCGCGCTCGCCGCCATTCTCCTGGCCCGCCTTCACGCGCTTGTGACGTCTGCGGTGCTCGGCAGCAATCCGGGCTATGACTTTTTGCTGTACGTCCCGCCGACACGTTAGATCATCCACGTACTGCTGGATGTCACCCAGCCACCAGCGCTTCGTCGCATTCCGGCTGTCGCCGAGCGCGATGGGCGCGGGGAGTTTCAACTTGCGCCAGTTCGAGAGGACGGTCTTCGCCGTCAGGCTGAGCAATGCGCCGACATTCTTAGCATCAATCAACATGTCCGGCTTGCCGTTGTGCAGATAGATGATTCTCGGCGTGCCGGGTCAACGCATCGTCCGACAATCCAAACTTCCGCGCTATCCCGCTCTTCGACCCGTTCTCACGCAAAATGGCCAGGTTGATGTCGTGTGCGTCGGGGTGCATACAGACGGTACATCGGCGGGGCATAGAGCGCCTTCCTTGCCGTGGATCACGGGCGAACGGTTAACGACGACGACGACCTATCATCGGCGGCATTCGCCCTTAACAAAAATTTGAAAATCGCCAATCGCGTACCCACTGGTACCATCAGGAGTCCCGTTTCCTTTGGGGCCGGGTGGCCAACCCTACCCCGTCCAAGTTTACAATTCTGATAAGCCCGAAGAAGGAGCGCCACACGTCTGTTTGGGAATCATAAGAGCACTCGCTCCTGAGCAGTCGCAGACACGCAGCTCAATATCAACGACGTGAAACTCACCGGTCCGCGATGAAGACGGCACGAACCACTTTGGCGGGTCCGGCTCACTGACGACTACCGGGCGCGAGCCGAGCACCAACAGAACGAAGCGCGCGGCGTCATCGCGGCCCACCCACTTGCGCAGTTGCTCGTAGGCTGTCGCCTCATCGCCTTTGACGGTGAGCGATTTCGCTTTGCGCCTCTGTGACATTTTCTTGACCGGGCTATCCCGTAATGGAGCGTATTAGGGCGAAGTTGAGCGCTCCATCAGGCGGCTGCAACCGCGTGAAAGTGTAGTGGTTTGCGGTGAGAACGTAGCGGGCGCAGAATCATTCAACTTGGGTGTATCACAATCCTGCCGCCCCGACGACAGATGACCGACAATAGAGCCCGCCCACCACCGGTTTTCATTTGTTGTCCTGGGAACACGAATTGCAAAATCATTCCTGTCGCTCTTGTGAAAGGGCGAAGTCAACGTTTGAGCATAAAACTTGGAGGAGCAAAACCCTGACGATGAGCCAAGACGTGAAAGAGATGACGGATGAGCAAATCCTTGACCGTATCGTGCGGCTCGGATTCGATGGCGATCCGCAGCGCTTCGAGGCGTTCAAAGCCGAGCTGCGCGAAGGGCTGCCCGCAGGCACAGGCGTCGCCCTGCGCGGCAGCGTCGTCACCAACGAGAAGTTTAAGGATGGCCGACCTTTTGACGCTGACGGCAAAGGCACGAGTGATCTGGATGTGACCCTCATCGGCGGTGAGGCGATGAAATGTTGGAACGATGATGAGTTCTATATTCCGACCCTGCACACCAAACCGCTCGGAGATGAAGCGCCGCATATCGCGCCGAACTTAAACCCGCTGCGCGAACGGCTCCAGCGCTTCGTCGGGCGGCCGGTTAACTTTCAAGCCACGTCGAACATCATCATGTTCGCGCGCGACGTGCTGTTCGACGAGCCTTACTTCGTCATCATCGATGCGACGGAGAATTCGTAATGCTGCGGTCTTCTCACCTGGCTTGCGAGTTCTTTTCAAAGCACTGATGCACCAGCTCGGCGCCCATCTGCTGAAGCACTTCAGGCGGCACGTCCGCCTCATGAATCTCGCGAAACTCGAAGCGGATCGTCCCTTCGGGCTCGCCCGCCGGGTTCCCCGTCGCCAGTAAGTAACCATACACATTGGTCCGTGCGGCTTTGGCGTCACTGGCATTCTTAGGCAAACTGTAGCGCACCGCGCCGGCGGTGCCGATGATCCAGCCGGGCAGGACCCCGCCATGCGCCCGCAGGTATTCGGTGTTGAAAATCCCGTCCATGAAGAAATGCGAGTGGCTGGCTAGCACATAAACTTGCTTGAGGCCGCGATCCCGCAAGGCGAGCAGGCGCGCATACAAGCGCCTGCCGCTCTCCAAGCCCACAGGGTAATCGCTCATGCTGTGGAAGGCGGCGATGCTGTCGGGCAGCGCTTGATGCATGCCGACGACCACCGCTTTGATGTTCGGGTTGGCCTCGTCGCGTGCCAGGACGGCTTCGGCCCAGACCAACTGTTCGCTGTCGAACTGATCGGGCGTGGCGTTATCGAGACTGATGAAGTCGACGCCGTTCTGCACCCAATGAAAGTAAGCCTTGAGCCGGTGGTCGCGCGGGTTGTCGAGCAGCCGCTGTTCTTTCAGCACCGGCGCATTCAGCCAGTCGGCGAACTGCGACAGGTATTCGGCGCGAGTCTTGGGCGGGATCGTCTCATGGTTGCCGATGCCAAGGAAGACCGGCACGTTGAACCGCGCGACCTGATTTTGAATGAAGTCGTCCCAGGCCGTCTGCTCATATCGGATGATCGATAACGGCGCGGTCTGCGGGCGGCGCTGCATGTCTTCATCGAAATCGTAGATGGCGCGGAAGTCGCCGAGGTGCCAGTAGAACTGCGACTGGTTGCCGTTGACCTGGCGGGCGATGGCCGGCATCACGATGTCGCCGCAGTTGCGCGAGTCGCCGGAAACGGCAAAGCGCCATTCCCGCGCGCCGCCGGTTTGCGCGGGCGGCGCATTGTTGCTCTGCCCGACAACCTGCGACAGGCCGGCGCTGCTGACGAGAAAGAGACCCAGGAGGAGAAGGGGCATACGGTATCTTGTGTTATTCATCGCCCCGCAGTATCACCAAGGCGAGTGACTTTTTCAAGGCGACACGGACTTTCTCGCGGGCCTTAGAGTTTGAAAGCGGGCGTCGGTTCTGTGTATGATCTTCGGCTTGGTTCATCACTATCTAAAAGCATCGGAGAAAAACTATGACAGACTTCAGGCTCCTCACAGGCAAATCGGCAATCGTCACCGGCAGCGGGCGCGGCATTGGCAAGAGCATCGCCACGCTCTTCGCTCAGCACGGCGCGTCGGTCGTCATCAACGACATTGACGCGGAGGTCGCCGAGGCGACGGCGAAAGAGATTAACGACGAGGGCGGTCGCGCCATCGTTTGCGCCGGCAGCGTCACCGACCCTGAGTTCCCCGACCGGCTGGTCAAGACAACCGCCGAAGCCTTCGGCGGCATTGATGTCATCGTCAACAACGCCGGCTACACCTGGGACGCGGTGATTCAAAACATGACCGACGAGCAGTGGTACGCCATGATCGATGTGCATTTGACGGCGCCGTTCCGCATCATTCGCGCGGCGACGCCTTATATGCGCGAGGTCGCCAAGCAGGAGATGGCCGAAGGCCGCCGCGTGCAGCGCAAGATCATCAACATCTCTTCGACTTCGGGCGTCGCCGGCAATCCCGGCCAGGTGAACTATTCCGCCGGCAAGATGGGCATTGTCGGCGTCACCAAGACGCTGGCGAAAGAATGGGGGCGCTTCAACATCAACGTCAATGCCGTCGCCTACGGCTTCATCCAGACGCGGCTGACGCAGGCGAAAGAGAAGCAAGAGAAGATCACGCGCGGCGACAAAGAGGTCGAGCTGGGCATCCCGCAGTCCATGATCGATATGGCGAAGAATTTCATCCCGCTCGGACGCGCCGGCACGCCGGACGAAGCCGCCGGCCCTGTGCTGTTTCTGGCCTCGCCGCTTTCGGACTACGTCACCGGCGCGGTGGTCCTGGTCACTGGCGGATCATATGTGTGAGGAAGCAGGAGGCAGGAAGCAGGAGGCAGTTTTCAGTCCCGTAGGGACGCCATGTTTATAGTCACCGGGGATAACAAAGAACCAGGCCCCGTAGGGGCGATATGTCAACATTCCGCTCCTACGGAGCTTGAAGAACCAGCCGACTCGATAACTATAAACATCGCGCTCCTAACG
>DATENM010000078.1 GCA_035275065.1 Blastocatellia bacterium | reverse complement strand
AATGCCGGGAAGACGTTCTTGATCTTCGTGCAAGGGCCGGGCGGTGTGAGCCGCAATCGGACGGCGGCGATCACGGGTGAGCCGGCGGGCTGTGCGCTTGGCAACGAGCAAGGCATACAGGTCACCTTCACCTGCAACTCGGCCACCGCTCCGCAAACCGGCGCGGCAGTCCTGACGTCCTATGAGTTTGATCCGACGACGAACTCCATCACCGTTCACGGTAGCAATATCGATGAGAATGCGACTGTGACGGTTGGCGGTTCGACGCCCAAGAAGATCAAACGCAAGGGTGTTGAGACGGGCTCGAACACCTTCAACACGCTCGTACTCAAGAAGGGCCTCTGCGGTGCGCTGAACGGCAACGCTCAGATCATCGTGACGAACCCCGGGAAACCGGCTTCGAACGCCCTGATTGTTACCGAGAAGTGCCAGTAGCTCTAACCTGTGAGTGAGGCAGGTGGCACACGCTGCCTGCCTTACTTAACCAGCTTAAGGAGGGTCACACATTGTGTGGTCCTCCTTTTTCTTTGTCGTGCCGGGGCAAGCCGCCGCGCTGTGTAAGTGATACGACATCAGGCCAGTTTAGCGCCAAGCTTGACAGAAACGCCGCCGGCATATACCTTATTAGTTTCCGTCTTTAGGCTGGTAGTAGACTATGTTCGAGGCACTTTCGGAAAAACTCAGAAAAGTCCTCAAAGACCTGCGCGGTCAGGGGCGACTCACCGAGGCGCACATCGAAGCGGCGATGCGTGAGATTCGCATTGCCTTGCTCGAAGCCGACGTCAACTTCAAGGTCGTCAAGACCTTCATTGACCGCGTCAAGGAGAAAGCGCTGGGGCAGGAGGTCATGGGGTCGCTGTCGCCGGCGCAGCAGGTCGTCAAAGTCGTTTACGATGAAGTGGTCGAGATGCTCGGCGGCACTTCGACACAACTGCTATTTACCAAGCGCACGCCGAATGTCGTGATGATCGTCGGCCTGCAAGGCTCCGGCAAGACGACCACCACCGGCAAGATCGCCAAGTTCCTCGCCGAAAAACAGAACCGTCGGCCGCTGCTGCTCTCTGTCGACGTCTATCGGCCCGCCGCCCGCCAGCAGCTTTCGATCATCGGCCAGGCCATTCAACAGCCGGTCCTCGAAGCGGCGGACGTCAATGAGCCGCTTGAGCTGGTTCGCCGCGCTCTGCGCGAATGTCAGCTGACGGGCTACGACACGCTGCTGATTGACACCGCGGGCCGCCTCCACGTTGACGAAGAGTTGATGGTCGAGCTGCAACAGATCAAGCAGGAGAGTACGCCGGTTGAGATCCTTTTCGTCGCTGACGCCATGACCGGCCAGGATGCCGTGCGCTCGGCGCAACAGTTTCATGAACAGGTCGGGCTTACGGGTGTGGTGTTGACGAAGATGGATGGCGACACGCGCGGCGGCGCGGCGCTATCGATCAAAGAGGTGACGGGGCAGCCCATCAAGTTCGTCGGCGTCGGCGAAAAGTATGACGCCATCGAGCAGTTCTACCCCGACCGCATCGCGCAGCGCATCCTCGGCATGGGTGACGTGCTGTCGCTGATCGAGAAGGTCCAGTCCGAAGTGGACGAGCAGAAGGCGCTTGAGCTGCAAGAGAAGCTGGCGCGTGACAAGTTCTCGCTCGAAGATTTCCGCGATCAGCTCCGCCAGATGAAGCGCCTCGGCTCGCTCGACAAACTGCTCGATATGCTGCCGGCGGGGATGCTCGGCGGCATGCGCATGACGCCCGAGCAGACCGCCGAGATGGAAGGCAAGCTCAAGCTCACCGAAGCCATCATCAATTCGATGACGCCGGAAGAGCGGCGCAATCATGCGGTCTTGAACGCCTCGCGGCGCAAGCGCATCGCCCGCGGCAGCGGCACCAGCGTTCAGGAAGTCAACCAGATGATCAACGAGTACATGGAGATGCGCAAGATGATGCGCATGATGACGGCGGGTGGTCTGGGCGGCATGATGGGCGGGCTCGGCGGCAAGCTGGCGGGCGGGCTGATGGGCGGTGGGCTGCCCGGTTTTGGCGCCGGCAATCGCCGTAAAGCGACCAAGCGGCGCAAGAAGAAAAAGAAACACTGAGGGTGGTTTTTGGGTATAATGAGCCGGCAGGCCGGGCGCTTTGATACCTTAACTTCATCCAGGCGAATTGTTCACCAGGCGATTTTTCCTTCGGCTTTTCCCGAAGGCGTTGAATTCGAGCGGCGCATGAATGCGGTTCACGCCGCCGGCTGTCAGTATGGAGGTGCATTTTGTTAGCGATCAGGTTGACTAGAATGGGGGCGAAGAAGAAGCCCTTTTATCGTATTGTCGTGACCGAGAAGCGGTCGAAACGCGATGGCCGCTACATCGAGGCCGTGGGCTATCACGACCCGCGCAATCCAGCGGGTTTCAAGCTCAATCAAGAACGGGTGACGTACTGGATAGAACGCGGAGCGCAGCCGACCGAAACGGTGCGCAGCCTCATCAAGCGCGCCGGCAAAGCCGCGAGCGACGCAAGCGCCGAAGCCTAGCCGAGCGCGCGCACGCGCCATCGGTTGTCTGAGGGAATTCGCCCTGGCCGCGCCGCGCGTCCTTCCTTCTCATGACAAGTTTCGAAGGAGGTGACGAATGGACGACAGTTCATTAAAGGAGGTCATCGAAACGATTGCCAAAGCGCTCGTTGACGCTCCTGATGAGGTGACGGTGCGCGAAATCAATGGCGATCAGGCAACCGTGCTCGAATTGAAAGTCGCGCCCGGCGATCTCGGCAAAGTGATCGGCAAGCAAGGGCGCACGGCGCGCGCCATGCGGACGCTGCTGCGCGCCGCCGGCATGAAGTTGCGTAAGCGGTTTGTGCTTGAGATTGTTGAGTAGGTGAGCGAAGAGAGCCGAAAGCCATCGCCGGTTGAAGATGTGGTCATCGCCCGCGTCATCAAAGCGCGCGGCATCCGCGGCGAAGTCGCCTGCAACATCGAGACCGATTTCCCCGAACGCTTCGAGCAGCTTGAGCGCGTCACGCTATGGATGCCCGACGACACGCGCTTGCGCTTGACGCTCGAAGATCACTGGTTCCATAAGGGGCGCGTGATCTTGAAATTCGCGGGCTATGAGACGATGACCGCCGCCGAGGCACTGGTCGGCGGACGCCTGGTGATTTCCGAGGCCGAGGCGCTCGCACTCGAAGCCGACGAGTTCTATGAATACGACTTAATCGGCGCGACGGTGGTGACGCTTGCAGGAGAGATGGTTGGCCGGGTCGTGCGGTTGATGCGCACAGGCGGCACAGACCTGCTGGTGGTTGAAGGCGACGATCAGCGCGAGCATCTGATCCCGTTCGCCGACGAGATTTGCACAGAGGTTGATACGGCGGCCCGCCGCATCACGATCAACCCGCCAGATGGCTTGTTGGATTTGTAGAGTGAGGTTGATTTTGGATTTTAGATTTTCATAGCTTGGCGCGGCGCGCCGGCGATTTTGGATTGAGGAACAGGCGACCAAAAGCTTGACCTGTCCGGCTAATCTAAAATCTAAAATCCAAAATCTAAAATCAGCAATGCGTTTCGACATCGTCACGATTTTCCCGGAGATTTTCCGCGGGGTCTTTGAATTCGGAATCATTCGCCGCGCGGTCGAAGCCGGTTTGATTGAGATCAACCTGCACGACCTGCGCGATTACACGTTTGATCGCCACCGTCAGGTGGATGACCGCCCGTTCGGCGGCGGCGCCGGGATGGTGATGAAGCCCGAACCCTTGTTCCGCGCTATCGAAGCGGTTACGCACGCGGCCATTGATCGAACGGTGGTGATGCTGTCGCCACAGGGGCGATTGTTGACGCAGCCGGCCGTCGAAGAGTTAGCCGGTCGTAAGCAAGTGGTGTTGATCTGCGGGCGCTACGAAGGCATAGACGAGCGCGTCGTTGAACAACTGGCCGATGACGAGATTTCTATCGGCGATTACGTGCTGTCGGGCGGCGAGATTCCGGCGATGGTGGTCGTGGATGCGGTAACACGATTGATTCCCGGCGCGCTTGGTTGCAATGAGTCCGCCGAGCGCGAATCGTTCGCCGACGGCTTGCTCGATTATCCGCATTACACGCGGCCTGCCGAGTACAGAGGCTTGAAAGTGCCTGATGTGCTGATCAGCGGCCACCACGGCGAGATTGAAAAATGGCGGCGACGCAAGGCGATGGAAAAGACCCTTAGGCGCCGCCCCGATTTGCTCGAACGTCGCGCCCTCAGTGAAGACGAGCGGCGCTTGCTCGCGGAGATTCTGCGAGAGATGGACAAACAGTGACGGTTCAGCGACTGGCCGGAATTTTTGGGCCGCTGTCTGAACCTTGAGATTAAGCAGCGAGAGGTAAGTGTCATGAATCAAGTAGTGCAAGCGGTCGAAGACCGCCAGCTTCGCGACGGTATCCCGGCGTTTCAGCCGGGCGATACGATTCGCGTCCACGTCAAGATCAAGGAAGGCGACAAAGAGCGCCTGCAAGCCTTTGAAGGCGTCGTCATCGCCCGCAAACATTCGGGCGTGCGCGAGACGATCACTGTGCGCAAGACCAGCTTCGGTGTCGGCGTCGAGCGCATCTTCCCGCTGCACGCGACGGTGATCGATCACATCGATGTGGTGCGCCACGGCCGCGTGCGCCGCGCCAAGCTCTACTACCTGCGCAAGCTGCGCGGCAAAGCGGCGCGCATCCGCGAGCGCGACACGCGCGGCGAGCGCGCGGCAGCCGCTGCCGCTTCGGCGCAATCGCGCGCCAAGAGCGTGCCCGCCGAGCCGATTCAGCCGCCGGCTGAAATCGAGCGGAAGACGGAATAGACTTTGTCTTTTTGAAAACCCGGCTGGCGAAGCGGGCGCGTCTTTCGGGGCGCGCTCGTTTGCCGCGCTCATCTTTTGATGAGCCGATGAAGGGCGGCGCGTGACGATTATTTCGTTACTGGTCTGGTTGTATGTGGCGGCGCTCGGCGTGCTGATCGTTGCCTTCTATCATCAGGCGGCGCGCGGCGACCGCCGTTGAAACGATCAGCGCGGCGGCCAGCGACAGAGGCAGAGAGAGGGCGCAAGCTTTGTGGCTTGCGCTACTTTCGTTTCTGCCCGGTAATCTCGAACGATGAAGAGTCGCAGGGAAATGCTCGAAGAGTTTTTAGCCGCCGACCCGGCGGACGTCTTCTCGCGCTACGCGCTGGCGCTTGAGCTGGAAAAAGAGCAGCGCGCCGCGGAAGCCATCCCTGAGCTGCGCGCCGTCATCGAGCGGGATGCCAATTACGTCGCCGCTTACTATCATCTCGGACGGCTGCTGGCGCAGGCGGGAGAGATGACAGAGGCCCGCGAGGTGTACCGCACGGGCCTTGATGTGGCCACGAAAGCCGGCGACCGCCGCACCCGCGGCGAGATTCAAGAGGCCCTGGATTCGCTCGATTAGCGGCGCGCCGCGCGGCTTAATGATTATTGCAGCGAATCCTGTTCGCTTAACTCGCTTTCGCCTTCTTCCTTCAGCTTGCGGCCTTCGCGCTCAAGCTCGGAATTCTGCATCCCCTGTCCGGCGCGTTCTTTGGCGCTACCTTCCAGCCGCTTCATCTCGGCCTGCACACGCTCTTCAACCTGATCTACCGTGGCCGTATCGTCATCGCTTGTCTGGGTTTGATTGCGATCTATGTCCATTCCGTTCCCTCGCCCGTCCAATGTTGCAAGCCGCCCACAATTCATGGTCGCATTGCCAGTGCCGCGCGGTCAAACCGACCTGCTGCGCGCGCGGGCCGTCTGTGATAAACTGCGCGTGTATCCTGGCAGTGGATGAACAATCTCCAAGTTAGAGAGGACGCTTTGATGAGAAGACTCGTGCCCCTCACTTTACTGATTTTATCTCTTGCTACATTCGCGCTCGCGCAATCGGGCAAAACGCCAACCATCGAACAGTCGCTCAACATCAAGAGCGCCGGCGGCCCGCGCATCTCGCCCGACGGCCGCCTCGTCGCCTATCAGGTGCAGGAGACCAACTGGGAAGAGAACGCTTTCGAGACCGAGATATGGATTGCGGTCGTCGGCAGCGGCGAGCGTTACCAACTGACGAACGCCAAGAAGTCGAGCATGAGCCCGCAGTGGTCATCAGACTCAAAGCGTCTCGCCTTCGTCTCCGACCGTGATGGCAAGCGGCAGCTTTATGTGATTGCGCCGAGCGGCGGCGAAGCCATCCAGTTGACCAGCCTGGAGAGCGGCGTCAACTCGTTTGCCTGGTCGCCCGATGGTCGCCGCATCGCCTTTACTGCCGCCGAGCCCGAAAGCAAAGCGCGCAAAGAGCGCAAAGAGAAATACGGCGAGTTCGAGATCGTGCGCGGCGATTACGTGATGACGCACCTGTGGATGATCGAGGCGGAAGAAGGCAAGAGCAGGAAGCCTGAGCCTGTGCGCCTCACCGAAGGCACGACGTACAGCGTCGGCGGTTTTAGCTGGTCGCCCGATTCAACGCGCATTGCCTTCAGCGCGACGCGCAATCCCGACTTAACCGCTTCGGACACCAGCGACCTCTACGTTTTGACGGTCGGCGACAAAGGCATCAAGAAGATCGTTGACACGCGCGGCCCGGACAATAATCCCGTCTGGTCGCCCGATGGCCGGCAGATCGCTTTTGAAACCGCCAATGCGCAGGAGTTCTTTTTCTTTCAAAACAGTTTCATCGCCAAAGTCAGCGGCGACGGCGGCAAACCGGAAGTGTTGACCGCGAGCTTTGACGAAGACCCGATGTTGCAGGCATGGTCACCCGAAGGCATCTACTTCACCAGCCAGCAGAAAACTTCTTCGCACCTCTTCCGCCTGAACCCCGCGACCAAAGCCATCGAACAGATGAGCCGCCCGGCGAGCTTTGCCTCGTCACAGTATTCGTTCACGCGGGATTACAGCCAGGCGGCCTTTGCCGCCGCCGCGCCGAACGAAGCGGTCGAAGTGTATGTTTCGCCACTCTCCGCTTTTGCGCCGCGCAAGCTCACGGCGATGGGCGAGCAGTACAAAGATTTTCAACTGGCGAAGCGCGAAGTGATCGAGTGGAAGTCAACCGACGGCACGCCCATCGAAGGCGTGCTGATCAAGCCCGCCGACTTCGACCCGGCGAAGAAGTACCCGCTGCTGGTGGTCATTCACGGCGGGCCGACGGGCGTTGACAACCCGTTGCTGCGCGCCGACCGTTATTACCCGCTGGAGATGTTCGCCGCCAAGGGCGCGGTGATCCTGCGCCCGAATTATCGCGGCTCAGCCGGCTACGGCGAGAGGTTCCGCTCGCTGAACGTGCGCAACCTCGGCGTCGGCGATTACTGGGATGTGATTTCGGGAGTTGACCACCTGATCGCGCAGGGCTTTGTCGACAAGGATCGCGTCGGCGCGATGGGCTGGAGCCAGGGCGGCTACATCTCTGCGTTCATCACCGCGAGCAGCGACCGCTTCAAAGCGGTGTCGGTGGGCGCGGGCATCTCCGACTGGATGACCTATTACGCCAACACCGACATCACGCCGTTCACGCGGCAGTATTTGAAAGCGACGCCGTGGGACGACGCCGAAGTTTACCGCAAGACCTCGCCCATCGCTTACATCAAGAACGCGCGCACGCCGACCTTGATTCAGCACGGCGAGCTGGACAGGCGCGTGCCGATCCCGAACGCCTACGAGTTGCGGCAGGCGCTCGAAGACCGCGGCGTGCCGGTGAAGATGATCGTCTACAAAGGCTTCGGTCACGGCATCGATAAGCCTAAACAGCAGCGCGCCGTGATGGAGCATAACTTCGAGTGGTTCAGCCAGTGGATATGGGACGAGAAGCCTGCACAAGAAGGCCGCTAGGTCGCGCTAGTCGCCGGCATAAACCAGCGGGTCGCGCGCGCCGGCTTCGGCGAAGCCTTTTTGTCTGAGCAGACAGCTATCGCATCTGCCGCAGGCCAGCCCGCCCGCCGTCGGGTCATAGCAACTGTGCGTCAGCGCGTAATCGACGCCAAGCTCAAGGCCGCGGCGAATGATTTCGGCTTTGCTCATCGCAATCAGCGGCGTGTGAATCTTCAATCGCAGGCGGCCTTCAACGCCGGCTTTGGTTGCGAGATTCGCCATGCGCTCGAAGGCTTCAATGTATTCCGGGCGACAGTCGGGATAACCGGAATAGTCGAGAGCGTTGACGCCGATGAAGATTTCCGCCGCGCCCAGCACTTCGGCCCAGCCCAATGCAAAAGAGAGAAAGATCGTGTTGCGCGCCGGCACATAAGTCACCGGAATCCCCGCGGACATCTCTGCGCTAGAGCGCGCTTTCGGGACTTCGATTTCATCCGTGAGCGCCGAGCCGCCGATGGCGCGCAGGTCTATGTCAACGACGAGATGGCGCGCCACGCCCATCGCCGCGGCGACGCGCCGGGCGCTCTCAAGCTCTACCGCGTGGCGCTGCCCGTAGCGAAACGACATCGCGTAAGCGGCATACCCTTCAGCGATGGCCACAGCGAGCGCCGTCGCCGAATCGAGCCCGCCGCTCAACAGCACCACTGCTTTTCGCTTTTCCATGCACGTCCGCTCCTCAAGCTGTTATCGCACAGCGCCTGTGGGGATTCAACCTGACAATCATAAATCAACGTGCTAATCTCGCGGTTGATGAGGGAGGGCGAATGAGCTATCAAACTTTCCAGCACACGCGCAACTATGGCTGCCGCATCACTGAGCTCATTCTGGCGGGCCACCGCGCGGTGGCGCTCGAAAACGAAAAGTTGCGCGTCACCTTGCTTGCCGACAAAGGCACGGACGTTTACGAGTTTCTCTACAAGCCGCGCGACGTGGATTTCATGTGGCGGACGTGGGCCGGCTTGCGCGACCGCTCGCTCTACTGGCCGTCGAGCCCGCGCCCGGCGGGTCCGCACAATGATTTCTATGAGGGCGGCTGGCAGGAGATGTTCCCGAATTGCGGCGCGCCGTCCGAGCATCAGGGCGCAGAGGTCGGCCAGCATGGCGAAGTCTTGCTGCTGCCGTGGCGCTACGCTATCACCAAAGACGATGTGGAAGAGATCGAAGTGCGCTTCGACGTGCGCACCGTGCGGACGCCGTTTCATCTGGTCAAGACCGTCAGCTTGCGACGCAATGAGGCGGTGCTGCGCATCCACGAGCGCGTCACCAATGAAGGCGGGCAGCCGGTTGATTTCACCTGGGGACATCACCCGGCATTCGGCTGGCCGTTTATTGACGAGAGCTGCCGCGTAGACGTGCCGCCCTGCCGCATTCGCACCATCGAAGACTACACGCCGACCTCATCGCGCTTGAAACCCCGGCAGCTCAAGGATTGGCCGCAGGCCGACGCTGCCGGCGGTGGTCAGGTGGACCTGTCGCGCATTCCCGGCCCCACGGTCGCCGCCGCCGATATGGTTTTTCTCGAAGGCATCACCGACGGCTGGTACGCCATCACTAATACGGCAAAGCGCGTCGGCTTTGCGCTGCGTTACCCGGCAGAGGTCTTCAAGGTGCTGTGGTACTGGCAGGTCTATCGCGGCGGGCGCGATTACCCGTGGTGGAGCGCGACGTATAACATCGCCCTGGAGCCGTGCGCCAGCTACCCGATGTTGATGCACGCGGCGGCGCGCGGCGAAGCGCTCTCGTTGAAGCCGGGCGAGAGCCGCGAGATCGAATTGCTGGCCATCGCTTATGAAGGACTAGAGCGCGTCGGGCAGGTCAGCGCGGACGGGGAAGTCAGCAGTAGGCAGTAGGCAGGAAGCAGGAGGCAGTCAGAAAAAGGCAGCAAGCGTGAGTCATCGCTCAACGCTTGCTGCCTTTGAATGTTGGCAACCGGTTTTTACTGCATCCTGCCTACTGCTTCCGGCTTCCTGCTTCCTGCCCCTGCGGTTTGGTTTGCTTGACGCGGTCAATGCCGGTGCGCGCGGTCTCGTCTTTGCCGCCCGAAGCGTCATAGGCGCGCTGGTAAGCCGCGAGCGCCTTGTCGTATTGCTTGTCGCTTTCGTAAACGTAGGCCAGCTCAAGGTTCGCCGCCAGATTCGTCGGTTGCAGCTTGACCGCCTGCTCCAGCGCCTGGGCGGCGGGCTTCCATTGTTCCGAGCGCGAATAGGCGACGCCGAGGTTGTACCACGCCGGCACCGAATCCAGGTGCAGGCGGGCGTACTTGTCGAGCAGCGGCGCGGCCTTGGCGTACTGCTTATCGAATAGATAAGCCTGACCGAGCAGCGCCCACGAGCGCTCGTCGTTGCGCACCAGCATCAAACGCTCGCCGGTGGCAATCGCCTGGCGCACCGCCGTCGGGCTCTGCTTCATCTGCGCGAAGTAAATCTCAGTCAACAGGGCGAGCGCGTCCGGCTCTTTCGGGTCAATGGTGAGCGCTTGATTCAACGCCGTCGTCGCCGGCTCGATGTGGTTCAGCTTGTAATGCGCAAAGCCGAGCAGGTAATAGTTCGACGCATTAGTCTTCATCTCCGCGGCAGCGGCGGCAAGCGGCTCGACCGCTTCGGCATACTTTTGCGTGAAGATGTAAGCGCGGCCCAGCGCGCCGCGCGCGGTCACGTCTATCTTCTCATTGCCCTTCGTGGCCAGCGCGACGTACTGCGTGAATTCGGGGATCGCTTTGTCGTAGCGTTGCAGTTGATAGTCGGCCCAGCCGAGGAAGTAATGGCCGGTGATCTGCGCCTTGTCGTCTTTGGCGCTGGCCTTTACATAGTTGCCAAAGGCGTCGAGCGTGTCCTCGTACTCTTGCAGTTGATAATGGCCGAAGCCGATGTAATACCACGACTGCCAGGCGTCAGGGTTGGCTTTCAAGAGAGTGTGAAATTCGCGGATGGCGGCGCGCGTCTGCTTCTGATTGAACAGCGAAACGGCGTGGTCCCAGTCCTGCGCCAGCGCCGGCGCAGCGACGCACGCCAGGAAGGCGGCGATTGCGAGAAACTTCTTCATGATGGCCTCCATTCTTTCGGCGGGCTGATTGGCCCGGACTCCTGTCGATATTTTAGCGACCGGCGTGCCGGCGGCACAAGATAGCCGGATGTCCAGAAGCTGAGACTGCCGAGCCCGCCCCGGCGTTGCCTGCCGATTCCGAGAAACCCACAACCCTGTGCTTGCAATGGTGACGGCGATACCGCAGAATATCCTTTGCCGTTCGAGCCGCCGGCTCGCAACCGTGTGCTGAAATCCATACTCAACGAGGTTATTCATGAAACCGAAATCATTCGCCGTCGCACGCGCATTGGCGGTGTGCGCGCTGACCGCCGCGCTGGCTGCTTTCGCTTTGGCGCAGGACAAGAACAAAGCGCCGCAGGTTTCGAAAGGCGAGCAGGAAGCCATGATGAAAGTGCAGTCCACCGCCGATCCCGCGGCCAAGATCAAAGCTGCCGAAGAGTTCATCAAGAAATATCCCAAGAGCACCAACCGCGCCGGCGTCGTCACTCACGTCATCGGCGAAATCAACAACGTCCCCGACGCGGCGCAGAAGACCACCCTGCTCGAAAGCGCGATGACGGTCTTCAAAGAGCCGGCGGATGCCGACATCATCGCCCCGGCTTTGCTGAATGCTTACATCGCCGCTAACCGCTTTGACGATGTCTTCAGCTTTGCCGACAAGGCGCTGGCGAGAAACCCGAATGACGTGGCGACGCTCACCCAGGTGACGATCATCGGCGCCAACCAGGCGAAGCAGCGCAATGGCAAGTTTGTGCCGCAGAGCCAGCAGTACGGCGCGAAAGCGATTCAGATCATCGAGTCGGGCAACAAGCCCGCCGGCATGACCGACGAGAGCTGGAAAGAGTATCAAATGCGCTGGCTGCCGCAGCTTTATCAGGTGACCGGTCTGCTTTCGATGATGACCGGCAGCAACCCCGAGGCCAAGACAAGGCTTGAGAAAGCGGCGTCGCTGGATGCCAACGACCCTGTGACTTTTTATTTGCTCGGCTCGCTGCTCAACGACGACTACCAGAAGATGGCCGAAGGCTACCAGAAACAGGCGGCGGGGCCGATGAAAGATCAGATGTTGAAAGACGCGCAGGCGAAGATGGACGAGATCATCGAGATGTGGGCGCACGCCATCGCCCTGGCGCAGGGCAACGCGCAGTACCAATCATTCGCCGACCAGTTGCGCCCCGAGCTCGAAGGGTATTACAAGTACCGTCACGCCGGCTCGACCAAGGGCCTCGACGAACTGATCGCCAAATACAAAAAACCATAGAGATCAGAGGTCGGGAGTCAGAGATCAGAGATCAGAGCCGGAAGTTATGCTGACCTCTGACTCCTGACCTCTGACCTCTGGCCCGCGAGGATCAATGCCCGTCAGCAAGGACGAATTCCGCAGCGCCATGAGCCGCTTTGCCAGTGGCGTAACCGTGGTAACTATCCGAGACGACGCTAACCAGCCGGGCGGCATCACCGTCAGCGCCTTCGCGTCGCTGTCGCTTGAGCCGCCGCTCGTGCTGGTCTGTATAGACAAACGGGCGTCACTTCATGACCTGCTCGTCGAGGGGCGCCATTTTGCGGTCAACGTCCTTGCCGAAGAACAGGAGATTCTCTCGCGTCGCTTTGCTTCGCGCGACGCCGACCGCTTCAGTGGCACGGGCTACATGGACGGGATGACCGGCGTGCCGATCCTCAGCGACGTGCTGATGGCGATTGAATGTCGCGTCGTCCACACCTATCCGGGCGGCGATCACACCATCGTCGTCGGCGAAGTCGAACACTCCGTCGTTCGTGATGGCAAGCCGCTGGCCTACTTTCGCGGCGGCTACAGTGAACTGGCCTGATCTAAAAGTAAAAAGTAAAAAGTAAAAAGGCAAAAGGTCGGCAGGGGATTGAAAGGTAGCTTGAGGCTAATTATTATTCCGGCTCCGCACTTTTTACTTTTGCCTTTTTACTTTTTACTTCCCCGCAGAGGAACGCCATGCTGAAAAAAATCGCTGTCGCGTTGCTGCTGATTGCCCTCGTCCCGCTATTGCCGCTCCTGTCCGTGTCGCGCGCCGTCGAGCCTGAATTCGACATTGCCATCATCAATGGCCGCATCGTCGACGGCACGGGCAACCCATGGTTCTACGGCTCTGTGGCCATCAAAGGCGACCGCATCGTCAAGGTCGGCGCGGTAGACGCCCGGCGCGCCGCGCGCGTCATCGATGCGAAGGGCATGGTTGTCGCCCCAGGCTTCATTGACGTTCACACCCACGTCGAAGGCAACCTCGCGGAGGTGCCGACGGCGGATAATTTTATCTACATGGGGGTGACCTCGCTGGTCACCGGCAACTGTGGCGCGTCTTCGTTGCAGGTCGGCGATTTTCTGTCGAAGTTAGAAGCCAAAGGCATCTCGGTCAACATCGCCACGCTGATCGGGCATGGCTCGCTGCGCCGCGAGGTGATGAAGGAAGAGGCGCGCGACCCGAGCGCCGACGAATTAGACCGCATGCGCGCCATCGTTGATCGCGCCATGCGTGACGGCGCGGTCGGCATGTCGACCGGCCTGATCTACGTGCCGGGCACCTATGCAAAGACGGCTGAAGTGGCCGACCTGGCCAGGGTCGTGGCGCGTTACGGCGGCGTCTATGCCACGCACATGCGCGACGAAGGCAATCAGGTTACCGATTCAATCAAAGAGGCCCTGACCATCGGCGAGCAGGCCGGCTTGCCCGTCGAAATCTCGCATTTCAAAGTTTCATCTAAGAAGCGTTGGGGTGACAGCCGCGTGACCTGTCAGATGGTCGCCGACGCCCGCGCTCGCGGCCAGCAGGTGACGGTTGACCAGTACGTTTACACGGCGTCGTCGACGTCGCTGAACACATTGCTGCCGACCTGGGCGCTTGAGGGCGGACGCGACAAAGCGAAGGCGCGGCTCGACGACCCGGCGACGCGGGCGAAGATCAAGGCCGAGATGATTCAATCGCTCGGCAAGAACGGCTTCAAGGATTTCTCCTACGCGGTGGTTGCGGGCTATCAACCGGAGCCGGCTTATGAAGGCAAGAACATCAGCGAAATCACCAGGCTGGCGCGCGGCAAGAGCGGCGCCGAAGAAGAGGCCGAGCAGATCATCGCGATGTATCTGGCGGGCTCTGCCGGGATGATCTTTCACAAGATGAGCGAGCCGGATGTCGAGCGCATCGTCGCGCAGCCTTACACGATGATCGCCTCCGACAGCGGTGTGATTCGCATGAACAGCGGCGTGCCGCACCCGCGCGGCTACGGCAACAACGCCAGGGTGATTGCCACCTACGTTCGCGAAAAGAAGCTCATCGGCCTCGAAGACGCCGTGCGCAAGATGACCTCGCTGCCGGCGGCAACGTTCCGTTTGTGGGATCGCGGCTTGCTCCGCCCCGGCATGGCGGCAGACCTTGTCATCTTTGACGAGAGCAAGGTGACTGACCGCGCGAGCTTTGACAAGCCGCACCAGTATGCCGAAGGCTTCGCGGTGGTGCTGGTCAATGGCCGCGTGGTGATTGACGGCGGCAAGCACACAGGGGCGACGCCGGGCCGCGCCCTCTACGGGCCGGGCCGAGAGCCCGCCACGGACGCGGCGACGCGGTAATGCCGACCCGCTCACTCGGCGGCGAGCGAATCAATGAATTCAATCAGCGCCGCATTGAATTCCTGCGGGCGCTCAAGGTTCGACAGGTGACCCGCGCCGTCGATGATCTGCAAGCGCGCGCCGCGGATGCCGTCTCGCAATGCTTCGGCTTCGGCGACCGGCGTCAATCCATCCTCCGCGCCGACGACGATCAGCGTCGGGAAATCTATCGCCGCCAGAATGTAGGTCGAATCACGCCGCGCCGCCATGCCGCGCTGCGCCGCGGCGATGCCTTCGGGCGAGTTGCCTTCGATCATGGCGCGCACGCGAGCCGCAATGTCGGGCCGCGTCTGCTGCGACGTATGGCCGAGCAGTAGCGGCACCATGTCATCAGCGATGGCCGCCGCGCCCTGGCGCTCGGCTCTCTCGGCGGAATGCAGCCGGCGTTCGCGCGCCGCATGAGTGTCCGCGCTGGCGCGCGTGTCGGCCAACACCAGCGCCCGCAAGGCGTCGGGGTATTCGCGATAAAACGCCAGCGACACATAGCCGCCCATCGAAAGCCCGACGAGTGTTGCCCGCTCAATTTTAAGCGCTGACATCAAGCCGCGCACGTCTGCGGCCATCTGCTCCATCGTCGAAGGGCCATCCGCAACGTCCGAGCCGCCAAAGCCGCGCAGGTCGAGCGTGATGGCGCGGCAACGATGACTTAACGCCGCCACCTGCTCGTCCCACATCGTCTGGTTGAGCGGGAAGGCGTGGATGAAGATGACCGGCTCGCCGCTCCCCTGATCCCTGTACTCCAGGTTGAGGTGATTGATCGTCGCTCGCATTCGCTTTGCCTCGCCCGTCGGTGATGAATAATTGTCAGTTTATTCATACCGCAATGCGACCAGCGGATCAACGCGGGCGCTGCGACGGGCCGGGACGTAGCACGCCGCCAGTGCCACTGTCACCAGCAGCGCCGGCAGGCTAACGAAAATCAACGGGTCGGTGGCGCTCACCTCGAACAACAGGCTCTTGATCGTCTGGGTTAACGCCAGCGCGCCGGCAAGGCCAACGACGACGCCTGCGCCGGTGAGCATCAAGCCTTGCCGCAAGACTGAGCGTAGCAGAGCGCCGGGTTGCGCTCCGAGCGCCAGGCGAATGCCGAACTCCTTGGTGCGACTGCCGACATAGCCGGACATCGTGCCGTAGATGCCGACGGCGGCGAGCAACAGGGCCAGCACCGCAAACGCCGTGAGCAGCCCGTTGGTCAGCCGCTGTGTGCTCAGCGTTTGTCCAACGATCTCGGTCATCGAGCGGACCAGATAAATGGGCAGCTCGGGTTCGACCTCTTTCACTGCGGTCCTGACAGTCGAAGTCGCCGCTGCCATCGAGCCGTCGGTGCGGACGATCAGAAACGCCCGCGAGTCCGTGTTTTGCGACATCGCCGTATAAATGTGCGGCTGCCGCTCTTCGGCCAGGCTGAAGTGATTGACGCCGCCGACGATGCCGACGATGGTCATCCATTGCTTGTCGCCTGTGGTCTCGATGCGCTTGCCGAGGGCATCGCCGTTCGGCCAGTAATGTCGGGCTAACGGCTCATCAATGATGGCGACCATTGGTGAATTGGCGTTGTCGGTTTCTTGGAAGTCACGGCCACTGAGCAGCGGCAGGCCCAGCGCTTGAAAGACGCCGGGCGTGAAGGCTTGCAGGACGGCCTGCTCCGTGTGTGTGACATTGCCATCGGGCGGCTCCTGCCCTTCGATAATGAAGCCGTCCTCGTTCGAATTGCCGGCGAACGGCAGGTCCGTGGCGAAGCCGACGGACTGAATGCCCGGCGCATTGCGCAGCCGCTCAATCGCGTTGTCGTAAAACCGCATGGCCAGTTCCGGCTTATTGTACTTGGCGCGCGGCAAGGCGGCGGACATCGTCAGCGTCTGTTCGGGATTGAAGCCGGGGTTGACCGACTCCAGCCGCTGAAAGCTTTTCAGCAATAGCCCTGTGCCGATCAAGAGGATGAGTGAGAGGGCGAATTGCACGGCCACCAGCGCGCTGCCCATGCGCCGGTTTGCCGAGCCGCCGCGCCCGCCTTCGTTCATGCCTGCCGCCAGTCCCATGCCATAAGCGCGCAGCGCCGGCACCAGCCCGAATAGCAAGCCGGTCAGCAACGCCAGCCCCGCCGTAAAGGCCAGCACCGCGCCGCTCAAATTCACTTCTTCTATGCGCGCCACGCCGGTGATCGGCAGCTTGCCGAGCATGCGGATGCCTAACCCGGCCAGCGCCGTGCCGATGACCGCGCCGATGCATGACAGCAGCACGCTTTCGGTCAGCAGTTGACGGGCGATGCGCGATGGCGTCGCGCCGAGCGCCACGCGCACAGCGATTTCTCGCGTGCGCGCCGTCGCACGCGCCAACAAGAGGTTGGCGACGTTGGCGCAGGCGATCAACAGCACGAAAGCGACGGCGGAGAGTAAAACCAGCAGCGGCTTTTGGGTCTTGCCGACGAGGGTTTCCTTTAATGGCGTGACGATGGTTCGCGGGCCGTTGCCTTCGCTGAGTCCGGCAGCCTCACTTTTGTCGGGGTGCTGGCGGCCGAAGTTTTGCACGATGTTGGTGGTGTCGGCTTGCGCTTGCGCGACCTGCACGCCGGCTTGCAATCGGCCAATGCCCTGAAACGCGTAAGGCGCGGTGCGCGTCGGATTGAGCGCCAGCGGAATCCACAACTCGGTTTCCAGCCGGGGATGCTTGAACTCAGCCGGCATCACGCCGACGATTTCCGTGGCGGCGTTATTCAAGACGAGTGTTTTGCCGACGACCTGCGGGTCGCCGCCGAAGTGCCGCTGCCAGAATCCATGACTCAGCACACAAATGCCGTTCTTGCCGGGCGCGTCTTCGCCTTCCTGGAACGTGCGCCCAAGCACCGGGTTGACGCCGAAGACATTGAAATAATCGGCGCTCACATTGGCCACCGACAGATGCTCCGGCTCGCCGTCGCCGGTCAGGTTGACGCCGCCGTTGGTAAACAAGGCTAGCGTCTCAAACGTGTGGTTCTGATCCCTGTAGGCGACGAAGCCGGCTTGCGACAGCCCCCACGTCGGCAAGCCCAAAGCCGGGCTGGACTGAATCAGCCGCGCCAGGCGGTCCGGCTCGTGGTACGGCAGCGGGCGCAGGAGAATGCTGTTGACCAGGCTGAAGATCGCCGTATTTGCGCCAATGCCGAGCGCCAGCGTCATCACCGCAATCAGCGTGAAACCGGGATTCTGTCGCAGCACGCGCAGCCCATAACGTATGTCTTGCCCTAAATCATTCATCAGAGTCGCTCCTTTCGGTTCTCCGAATACGGGCACAATCGCCATTGTCCGCTCTAGCCGCCGCAGTTCTTCGGCCAGCAATTGACCATCTTGCAATTCGACCAGCACGGCGTGGCGCGCCTCTTCCGCCCCCAGGCTGTCGGCGCGCAACTCGGCGTAGCGGTCGTCGAGGTGCTGTGACAGCTCCTCGATGATTTCCGCCTCGCGCAGCGGCTCAAGCCGCAAGCCCGCCAGTCGCCTGCCGATTTCTACTTTCCACTCAGGCATAGAGACTCCGTCTTGGCGGCGCTATTCGTAGCGTAGCGCCGACAGCGGATCGATCTTCGTCGCGCGGCGTGCCGGCAGATAACAGGCCGCCAGCGCCACGAGCGTGATTAACAACGTGACCAGCGCAAACGTCGCCGCGTCGGTGACGCTGACTTGATAGAGGAAGCTTTCAAGCACGCGGGTCAGGGCGTATGCTCCGGCAAGGCCAAGGATCAAGCTTGCCAGCACCAGCTTCATTCCTTGAACGACGACCAGCCGCGCGACATCACGCATCTGCGCGCCCAGCGCCATGCGGACGCCGATTTCATGCGTGCGCTGGCTGACCGTGTAAGAGATGACGCCGTAGATTCCCGCCGCCGCCAGCAGCAGCGCCAGCGTCGAGAAGCTGCCGAGCAGCAGCGTGTAGAATCGCGGGTCAGCGACTTTCTGCGCGATCACCTGAGGCATCGCGGCAACGTCGTAGAGCGGCAGGTCAGCGTCAACCGCTTGCAGCTCGCTGCGTAGCGTCGCACTAAAGCTCGGCGCCTCGCCAACCGTGCGCGCCACGAATGTCATGTCGCCGAGCTGCCAGCGGCGCGAGTCGGCGACTTGTAGAAAGGGCTGATAGATTGCCTGCGCCGGCGGTGCGCCGACTTCGTCCTGGCGCACGTCACCGGCGACGCCGATCACTTCGCGCCAGGTCTCGCCGCGAAAGCCGATGTTGAGGCGCTTGCCAATCGCGTCGGCGTCGGGCCACAGGCTGCGCGCCAATGATTCGCTGACGATCAACACACCGGGCGAGTCTTCGGTGTCGCGCTCGTCGAACCATCGGCCTTTCAGCAACGGAATGCCCATCGCCTGAAAGTAATCGCCGCCCACGGCTAGCTTGCTGGCGCTGATGTCTGAGCGCTCGGCGGCTTCGCCTTCGACAGTCAAGTCGCCTTGAATGCGCACGCCGTGTTTGCCGAGCGGCAGCGCATTGACCATGCCGACGGCAAGCGCTTCCTTGCGGGTAGTGAGACGAGCGAGCGCCTGCCGGTAATAGGCTTTCACTTGCGTCATTGTCGGATAGGTCGCTTCGGGCAAGGTGATGCTGGCGGTCAGCACAGAATCGGGATTGAAGCCGAGGCTGGTGTCGCGCAGCCGCATGAAACTTTTCACCAGCAACCCCGCGCCGATCAACAGCACCAGCGCCATCGAAACTTCGGCAACCACCAGCATGTTGCGTAAGCGATGGCCGAGCGCGCCGCCCGTGGTTCGCCCGCCATCTTTGAGCGCCGTGCTCAGATCGGGCTTTGATGATTGCAGCGCCGGCGCAAGCCCAAAGACGATTCCAGTCAGCGTTGACACCAGCAGCGTAAAGCCGAGCACTTGAGCATCAATAGCAATCGCATTGAGACGCGGGATTTCTTGCGGTGCCGCCGCGACCAGCAGGTTTAATCCCCAGGTGGCGAGCAGCAAGCCGAGCCCGCCGCCCGCGAGCGCCAGCACCAGGCTCTCTGTAAGCAACTGCCGCACGATGCGCCAGCGGCGCGCGCCCAGCGCTGCGCGTATCGCCATCTCTTTTTGGCGCGTCGCGGCGCGAGCGAGCAACAAATTGGCGACGTTGGCGCAGGCGATCAACAAGACGAAGCCGACCGCGCCGAGAAAGACCAGCAGCGCCGCGCGCACGTCACCGACGATGTGGGTTTGCAAAGGCACGAGGTTGACGCCCATGCCGCGATTGGTCTGCGGAAAGGATTGCTCCAGGCGGCTGGCGATGGTCGCCATCTCTGTCTGGGCTTGCGCGGTCGTGACTCCCGGTTTGAGGCGCGCGACGACGCGCAGGAAGGCGTTGTCGCGTTTGGCGCTGAGCGCAGCCGGCAGCCACACTTCGGCTTCATCGGGGAAACTGAAACCGTTGGGCATCACGCCGACCACTGTGCAGCTGTCGCCTTCGATGCGGATGGCGCGATCAATCACCGCGGGGTCGCCGCCAAAGCGCCGCTGCCACACGCTATAGCTGAGGATCACCGCCGTGTTGCCGGCCCGCGGACTGTCGTTGCCGAACAGGGGCCGCCCGGCCTCTTGCGGCAAGAAGGTGCGCCCGAGAATCGGCTTGACGCCGAGCGTCGCAAACAACCCGTCCGTGACCCGCGCCACACGCACGCGCTCAGGCTCGATGCCGCCGGTCAGGTTGCCGGGCCAGGTGCCGACGTAAGCGGCCATCTGCTCGCAGCTTTGACATTGCTCGCGCCACTCAATGAAATCAGGGCCGAAGACCGGGCCATTGTTCGAGCTATGCCCATCACGCTCGGCGGTCGTGAAGATCATCATCAAACGATCAGGCTGCGGATAGGGCAGCGGGCGCAGCAGCACGGCGTTGACGACTGAGAAGATGGCCGTGGTCGCGCCGATGCCGAGCGCCAGCACCAGGATAACTGCGGCGCTAAAGCCTGGACGGCTGCGCAGCGTCCGCAGCGCGTAACGCAAGTCTTGTAACAGGTCTTCCATTACATTCCTCCTGCTTGCTCCCAACACCACCGGCTCGCGGCTCACCTGTTGCTCGACGCGCCGCAGTTCTTGTCGAAGGATTTCGCTGGCGCTCAATTCATCGAGCGCCGATTGATAAGCCTCATCGGCAGCCGCGCCACCGGCGCGCAACTCGGCGTAGCGGTCGTCGAGGTGCTGCGACAGCTCCTCGATAATCTCGGCCTCGCGCGTCGGCTCAAGCCTCAACCCTGCCAGGCGCTGTCTGATCTTGTCTCTCCACTCAGGCATAAGCGACTCCATGCGGCAGCGCTATTCGTAACGCAACGCCGTCAGCGGATCGATCTTCGTCGCGCGGCGCGCCGGCAGGTAGCAGGCCACGAGCGCCACGCCGCCAAGCAGCAAGGCGATGCCGGCGAACGTCAAAGGGTCGGTTGCCTTCACGTCGAACAGTAACGCCGCCATGACACGGGTAATCGCAAAGGACGTGGCGAGGCCAATCACCAGCCCAATCACGGTTAGCCGGATGCCCTGCCCGATGATCAGTTTCAGAACCGATACGGCTTGCGCGCCAAGCGCCATGCGAATACCGATCTCATTCGTGCGCTGATTTACCGAATAGGAGATGACGCCATAGATTCCTAAGGAAGCGAGAACCAGGGCCAGTCCGGAGAAGCCGCCCAGCAGGAGGGTGATGAAGCGTCTGGGCGCAACGGCGCGCTCGACAATCTGTTCAAGCGGTTGAAAGTCGCCGGTCGGTAGGTCCGCATCGACGCTCGCGAGGGCGGCTCGCACGCTCGGCGCAAGCGACGGCAGAGGCAGTGTCGCTCTTACCACCATGTCCATCGAGCCGGCGCCCGCCTGTGTGACCGGCAGGTACATCTCCATGCTGGCCTCCTGCTCCAGGTTGCTGTGCCGCACGTTGCCGACGACGCCGACCACCTGCCACTCCTGCCGCCCAAGCAGGGCAATCTGGCCGACCGCATTGCGACCCGGCCACAACTGTGCCGCCATGGTCTCGTTGATGATTAAGACCTTCTGGCTGTCGGCGGTGTCGCGCGCCGTAAACTCGCGACCGGCGCGCAGCGGGATTTTCATCGTCCGAATGTAGCCGGGATCGATGATGCGTGGATAAGCGTTCGGGTACGTCTCCGGCGTGTAGGTCTCGCCTTTTGCGCGCACGCCCCAACTGCGATTGCGACCAAGCGGCAGGGCGTCGGTCAAGCCGACCGATTCGATGCCGGGGATCGCTTCGACCTTGCGGACAACGGCTTCATAAAAAGCGTTCTGTTGCGCCGGCGTTTCGTATTGCGGCCCCATTTCAATTCGCCAGCTCGCCGCGTGCTCGGGGCGAAAGCCTGGATCGACGTCGAGCAGGCGCAAGAAGCTGCGAATCAACAGTCCCGCGCCGACCATCAGCATACATGCCAGGGCAACTTCAGTGACCACCAGCGTGTTGCGAATCCACCCGCCGCGCCCGCCTTCGCTCGATCCGCGGCTGGCGTCCTTGAGATTCTCATGCACGTCGAGACGAGAGATCTGTAGCGCCGGCACCAGCCCGAAGAGCAAGCCGGTGGCGATGGCCGCAAGCAGCGTAAAGGCGAGCGCCGTCGCATCGATCTGCACGGATCGCAGCAAGGGAATGTTGATGGCGCTAGTGGCCGCCAGCATTCGCGTCGCCAGGAAAGCCAGCGGCAGGCCGAGCGCCGCGCCGCAGCCTGCGAGCAAGAGGCTTTCGGTCAACATCTGGCGGACCAGACGCGAGCGGTCCGCGCCGAGCGCGATACGCACAGCCATCTCTTTGCGCCGCGATGAAGCGCGCGCCAGAAGCAGATTCGAAAGGTTGGTGCAGGTGACCAGCAGCACACAGCCGACGGCGCACAACAGCACCACGAAGGCGGAGCGAAACCGCCCGCTGATCTGTTCCTGAAGGCTGGTCAGCTTGGCGCCATTTTGGTTGCGTTCCGGGTGCGCCTTTATTAACCCTGCGGTGAGCGTGTCCATCTCCGCCTGGGCGCTTTCAATCGTCACGCCCGGCTTTAAGCGGGCGATCACCGCCAGGGTATTGCCCCACTGGTCCGTCTCTTCAGACAGCGGAAAAGGAACCAGAATATCGATTGGCGAAGCCGGGGTGAAGGCCGACGAGAAGTCGAATGACGGCGGCAGTACGCCGACCACGGTCGTCGGTTTGTTATTGAGCATGAGGGTGCTGCCGACAATGCGCGGGTCGGCGCCGAAGCGGCGTTCCCAGAACGCATGGGTCAGCATGGCCGCCCCCGCGCCGTTCCAGACGCACTCTTCGTCGGTGAAGCCGCGGCCCCGCGCCGGCGTGACGCCAAGCAGGTCGAGGAAGTTCTGCGACACGCCGACGCCGCGCAATCGTTCCGGCTCACCGCTGCCCGTCAGCGTGTAGCTGCCATAATCGAAGAAGGCGAAATAAGCGGCCATGTCTTCAAAGGACTGGTTCATGCTGCGCCAGTCGAGGAAGTGGCCGACCTGTGTGGTGACGCTCGACAAATTGCCATCCGACGCCCTTAAGCTCACCGTCTGCGAGCCGGCGTTGCGGTTGCTCGAAATCCAGACCAGGCGGTTGGGATCGCGAAACGGCAGCGGGCGCAAGAGCAACGTGTTGACGACCGAAAAGACGGCGGTGTTGGCGCCGATGCCGAGCGCCAATGTCAGCACCGCAATCAGCGTAAAGCCGGGCTGCTTGCGCAGCATGCGCGCGGCATAACGCAAGTCCTGCCATAGATCGCTCATCATATGCCTTCTCCTTCCTGTCGCCCACAGCGGCTCATCCGATGTTATGGGTTCAAGCCGCCGCAGTCCCCGCCTGAGCAAATCACCTTCGCTCAACTCGGCGAAGGCAGCGCGCCGCGCCTCAGGGGAGCTTGCGCCGCCCGCCAACAACTCGGCGTAGCGGTCGTCGAGATGCTGCGACAGCTCCTCGACAATCGCGTCTTCGCGCGCTGGCGCGAGCTGCAAGCCGGCCAGCCGCCGCCTGATCTCTGGTCGCCAATCAGGCATTCTCGGCCTCGGTGATGCGGTTGATGGCGGCGACAAAGGATTGCCATGTCGTGCGCTGCGAGGCCAGCACCTTGCGGCCCTCTCTGGTCAGCTTGTAATAGCGCCGCCGCCGCTGGCCGGCCTTCTCGACCCAGCGGCCCTCGATCCAGCCGCGCTTCTCCAGGCGGTAGAGCAGGGGGTAGAGCGACGCGACGTTGAAGCGCAGCACGCCGTCCGAGCGCGCCTCAATCAGCTTGCTGATCTCATAGCCGTGCCGGGGCCGCGCCTCGACCAGCGAGAGGATTAATAATTCGGCGCTGCCCTTCTTCAATTCACGATCAAACATCCGAGTGCTTGTATGTTGCATAGCCATATATTATTCAGAAACACAAATCTGTCAAGCGCCATCGGCGGAGAGTCGAGGCCATGCGGGTGAAGGGTTGCCGAAAAAGGCCGGGCATTTCAGGGAAACCATTTTACCTGTCCGCCGCGCTCGTCTATGATTTTCACTCGGCACCGAGCCGTGACGCCGTGACAAGGAGAGCTCACGATGACGACACCCGCCGCGCCGCCGGTCTTGCACGAGCGCCAGGGCGCGATCCTGCTGCTGACGCTCAACCGCCCTGAAAAAAGCAACTCGCTGCATCCTGATCTGGTGCGCCAGCTTGGTGACGGGCTCGCGGCTGCCGCCGTTGACGACTCGGTGAACGTCGTCGTCATCACCGGCGCGGGCCGCAGCTTCTGCGCCGGCCTCGACCTCGGCCTGCTGGTCGGTTGGACGATGGAAGAAAAACTCGAATACCTCGGCACCGTCACAAAGGTCTTTCGCGCCGTCTGGGAATTGCCGCAGCCGGTGATTGCTGCGGTCAACGGGCCGTGCATCGCCGGTGGATTTGACCTCGCGGCTTTCTGCGATCTGCGGCTCGCCGCCGAAGAAGCCATCTTCGGACAAGCGGAGATTAACATTGGTCTGACGCAGATCATTCACCCGCTCTACAAGACCATCGGCCTGGCGCAAGCGAAAGAGCTGGCGATGACCGGTCAGAATATCTCGGCGATGGAAGCCTATCGCATCGGCCTGGTGAACCACGTTTACGCGCGGGCCGAGCTGCTGCCGCAAGCCATGCAGCTCGCGGCTTTACTTGCCGCCAAGCCGCGCCTGGCGCTGATCGAAACCAAGCGGCTAACACGCGAGCTGATCGATCTGGACACGGCCAGCGCGCTGGCAGAGATCGGGCGCACCTTTCGCCGCTGCCTTGAAAGCGACGAGCATCAGCAAAGCGTCAACGCGGTGTATGCGAGAATCCATGGGAAGAAGTAGGCAGGAAGCAGGAAGCAGGAGGCAGACAGAAATTTGTTTGTAGCCTGATGCGTTGTAACGGACCGTTGGCAATTAAGATACTGCCTCCTGCTGCCTGCCTACTGCCTACTAAATCATTATGAAGCCTGAAGACCTGAAGCTCATCGAACTGTTGCAGATCAACGAAGCGGCGGGGACGATCTATTTCAAGAATCGTCGCATGCTGATCTTTGACGCGGATGCGATGGGGCTCTTGCGCCGCGAGCTGATCGAAGGGCTGGGGGTGCCGGGGGCGCGCAAGATTCTGGCGCGCTTCGGTTATGCGCGCGGCTACCGCGACGCTCTGACCTCGAAGGAGTTGTTCGACTGGGAGACTCTCGAAGACTGGTGGCGGGCCGGCACGCGCCTGCACGCGCTCGAAGGCATCACCGATTCTCACCCGCTGCTTCATGAATTCAACACCGACACCGGCGACTTCTACGCCGAAGGCACCTGGACAACCTCATATGAAGCGGAGCAGCACCTGAAGCACATCGGCAAGAGCGACACGCCGGTCTGCTGGACGCTCACAGGCTATGCCAGCGGTTATACGACCGCCGTGTTTGGCCGCGAGGTTTTCTATTTCGAGACCGAATGCGTCGGGCGCGGCGACGGGCAGTGTCACGTCGTCGGCAAATCGCTCGGCGGCGAAACCAACGAAGCCATTGACGCGGCGCGCGAGCATTACCAGATCGAAGACTTCGAGCAGCAACTGCCGCGCATCGTCAGCGAGCGCGCCGAGATTCAAGAGTTGATGGGCGAGCTCGACCGCCGTGCCAGCGATCTCGAAGCAGAGCGGGCGCGCGTCGCCGCCCTCGAATCGCAGGTCTTTTATCTGCAAGAGGCCATCAATCAGAACTACAACATCGAAGAGATGGTCGGCGTCAGCCCGACTTTCAAGCAGGTCATGAAAGATGTCGAGCGCGTTGCGCCGACCGCCGCGACGGTGCTGATTACGGGCGAGACCGGCACCGGCAAGGAACTGGTGGCCCGCGCCATTTACGCGCGCAGCCCGCGGCGGTCGCGCCCGCTGATTACTGTCAATTGCGCGGCGCTGCCCGCCGGGTTGGTCGAGTCGGAGCTGTTTGGCCACGAGCGCGGCGCGTTTACCGGCGCGGTGCAGCGCAAGCTCGGACGCTTTGAGCTGGCCAACCACGCGACCATCTTTCTCGACGAAGTCGGCGAGCTGCCGCTCGACACGCAGGCGAAGTTCTTGCGCGTCCTTCAGCAGGGCGAGTTCGAGCGCGTCGGCGGCACGCAAACCATCAAGGTGGATGTGCGTGTCATTGCCGCCACCAATCAACCGCTCGCCCGGCTGGTCGAAGAAGGCAAGTTCCGCTCGGACCTCTACTACCGGCTCAACGTCTTTCCGATCAACATCCCACCGTTGCGCGAGCGCGGCGACGACCTGGTGCTGCTGGTCAATTACTTCGCGCAGAAATTCCGCGCCCGCTTCAAGAAGAAGATCACCTCGATCAGCCAGGAAGCACTCGAACGCCTGCAACAGTATGCGTGGCCCGGCAACGTGCGCGAGCTGGAGCATATCATCGAGCGCGCCGTTTTGCTGGCCGAGGGCGAAGTTCTCCAGATCGATCTGCCGCTCGGCGATGAACGGCGCAGTGCTGCGCCGGCGACCGTGCGGCCCGTGGGGCTACGGCTAGTGACGCTCGATGAGATGGAGCGCGAATACATCGAGCAGGTCTTGAAACACACCGGCGGCATGATCGCAGGCCGTGGCGGCGCGGCGGAAATCCTCGGACTGCCGGCATCGACGCTGCGCAGCCGCATGAAGAAACTCGGCGTCAAGTAGGACATCGCGACGAAATGTCGCGCCCGACGCGAAATGTCGCGACTCCGCCCCGATTCATCAGCTCGCAAGCAATCGCTTGCACCATCTGCAAAGCTCGATTTTGCTGGGGTTTTTGCCGGTCTAGCGTCGTCGAAGGAAGGCTCCGTGGTGTGGCCGCTCGCTTGCCTTAATCAATGGCGAAGGAGCATCGCGCTATGGGCATTCGTATTTCGCAATCAGAAGAAAAAGATTCGGGCCGGGTTACTTTGTGTGTTGAAGGACGGCTGACTGGCGACGCGGCAGAGCTGCTCGAAAATGTCTGCACACGTCTTCTCGACCGTTCTCATGACAGCCTGCGCATCAACGTTGATGGCATCAGCTTTATCGGCGAAGACGGCGCGCGGGCGCTGAGCCGTTTGAAGCAGCGGCCACAGGTGCAGCTCGACGGTTGCCGCCTGTTCACCGAGTGCGTTGTCGAACAGGTCCGGGTGTTTTGAGCCGCTTCGGCTTCATAACTGACCGCAGAGGGCGCAGAGTGAGCGCAGAGGAAGATTGCCTCTGCGCTCACTCTGCGCCCTCTGCGGTTTATCTATCTCCCTTCAGTTAAAACCGCAGCGCGATATATCGCGCCGACACGAAATGTCGTGCCGAATTCCCGCCGTCGCCTCATCGCTATGAAACGCCCGATCAGTGATCCTCAATGTTCTCACAAGTTTTTCGCAAGCAATTCAGCCTCGCGCGTGGTCACAGGTTTGCACTAGTAAGGGGTGGAGGAATTGATTGATGGCAAGGGCTATTGACGAGATCAATGATACCAGGATAGCTGAAGCGGACGAGCGTTACGCCGCCGTGCCGGAGATCGGCGATGATGAGCTGGAGGCGCTGATGCGCGACGAGCCGGCGCCGGCGCGCACGAAACCCGCGGATGCAAAGCAGAAGACGCCAATCTACAAGCGGGCGCGCGTGATGATTCTTGCGGCCATCGTGTTGTTGATTGGACTCACTTTCGGCGTGCGCCATTTCGTTTATGCCAGCGCCCACGAAACCACGGACGACGCCTTTATCGAAGGCCACGTCGTGCAGATCAGTCCGAAAGTAACCGGCCACATCGCCAGGGTCTACGTCGCGGACAACCAGCACGTCAAGAAGGGCGACCTGCTGGCCGAGATTGATCCGCGCGATTACCAGTCGCGACTGGCGCAGGCGAAAGCGACCGAGCTTGCCGCGCAATCGAAAGCGCAGGCCGCCTCGATTAACGTCAGCGTGACCAGCACGACCACCGGCGCGGGCGTCGAGCAGGCTTCGTCGAGCGTGCAGACAGCAAAGTCGAACGTTGAAAATATGCGCGCCGCTGTCGAGGCGACGCGCGGCAGATTGGAACAGGCACAAGCGCAGGTGGGCACGGCTCAGGCGAATGCCGAATCGGCGCACGCTCAGGCCAGCGCCGCCGAAGCCGAGGCAACACGCGCCAACGCCGAAGCGCAACGCTACGCCACGCTCTATAAACAGGATGTGATTTCGCGCCAGCAGTACGACAACGCGGTGGCCGCGGCGCGCACCGCGACGGCTTCGCTTGAGTCGGCGCGCAAGCGGGCTGCCGCCGCCGCCGCGCAAGTCGGTGAAGCGCGCGCCGCCGCGCAGGCCGCGCAAGGTGCGATGCAGCAAGCGCAGGCGCAAGTCGGCGTCGCCCGGTCGCAGGTCGGCGAAGCCGCGGGCCGCTTGGCTGCCGCTAACGCCGCGCCGCAGCAGGTCGCCGCGAGCCGCGCACAGGTCGCAACCGCCAGCGCCGACATTGAGCAGGCGCGGGCGGCGGTCGAACAGGCCGAGCTGAATCTGTCCTATACAAAAATCTACGCGCCCGAAGACGGCACGGTAACCAAGAAGGCCGTCGAAGAAGGCACGTTTGTGCAAGTGGGTCAGGCGTTGATGGCCATCGTGCCCGATGAAGTGTGGGTGGTCGCCAACTTCAAAGAGACGCAGCTGAACGCCATCCGGCCCGGTCAGCCGGTAGAGATCAAAGTGGACGCTTATCCGAGCAAGACCTTCCGCGGTCATGTGGATAGCATTCAGACCGGCACCGGCGCGCGCTTCAGCATGCTGCCGCCTGAAAACGCGACCGGCAATTTCGTTAAGGTCGTACAGCGCGTTCCGGTGAAGATCGTCTTTGACGAGCAACCTGACCCGGAACATCCGATTGGCCCCGGCATGTCCGTCGAGCCGGAAGTCAAAGTGAAATGAACCGAGATCAACCCGCGAGGGTTGCGCGATGTTTCACGCAAAGGCGCACGCGCGAGGCTGTTCAGGAGACCTCTGAAGCGCAGCCTCGGCGCGCGGCCTTCGGGCCTGTGTCCCAGCGCCTTTGCGTGGAACGATTTTTTGGATGTGGCGCAAGCTAACAGCTTGCGCCACAGGCGGACTTTATGAGCAGCGAAGCGAACAAAATGCCCGCCACCACCCGCGCCGCGATTGGATCGGCCGAGCCGTGGCGACCGAGCTTCAATCCCTGGCTGATTGCGGTGTCGGTCATGCTGGCGACATTTATGGAAGTGCTGGACACTTCGGTTGCCAACGTCGCGTTGCCGCACATTGCCGGCAACCTGTCGGCCAGCACGGATCAAGCGACGTGGGTGTTGACCAGTTATCTGGTCTCAAACGCCATCGTGCTTCCGGCGACCGGCTGGCTTAGCACGACCTTCGGGCGCAAGCGGCTGCTGATCTTCTGTATCATCATCTTTACGGCGTCATCGCTATTGTGCGGCGCAGCCACCAGCCTGCCGATGTTGATTCTGGCGCGCGTCATTCAAGGCGCGGGCGGCGGCGCGTTGCAGCCGATTGCTCAGGCGGTGATGCTAGAAAGTTTTCCGCCCGAAAAGCGCGGCGCGGCGATGGCGGTCTACGGCATGGGCGTGGTGGTCGCGCCAATCATTGGGCCGACGCTCGGCGGCTGGATCACCGACAACTATTCGTGGCGCTGGGTCTTTTACATCAACATCCCCGTGGGCATTCTCGCCGTGCTGATGTCGCAGTGGTTCGTCGAAGACCCGCCGTACATCAAGAACGTCAAGCGCAGCAGCATTGATTACGTCGGCTTCGGCTTGATGGCGCTCTGGCTGGCGACGCTGCAAATCATGCTCGACAAGGGGCAGGATGAAGACTGGTTCTCGTCGTCGTTGATCGTCTGGCTGACGGTGATTTCGGTGGTGTCGCTGATCGCCTTCGTCGTATGGGAGCTGCGCGTCAAAGACCCCATCGTCAACCTGCGGGTCTTAAAGAATCGCAACTTCGCCGTCGGCACCGCGTTGATTGCCGTCGTTGGTCTGGTGCTTTATGGCACGACGGCTTTGCTGCCGCTGTTTCTGCAAAACCTGCTCGGCTATTCGGCGTTGCAGAGCGGCATGGCAGTCAGCCCGCGCGGTTTCGGCTCGATGCTGGCGATGATTCTGGTCGCGCGGCTGATCGGCTTGATCGATACGCGCTGGCTGATCGCCTTCGGCTTCGGCATTCTCGGGTTGTCGGTGATCTGGCTTGCGGGCATTAACCTGAACATTGCGCCCTCGACGATTCTATGGCCGATCATCATCAGCGGCCTGGCGATGGGCTTCATCTTTGTGCCGTTGTCAACGACGGCGGTGGGGACGTTGCGCAACGAAGAGATGGGCAACGCCACGGGCCTCTTCAACCTGATGCGCAACATCGGCGGCAGCATCGGCATCTCGGCGGTGACGACGATGCTGGCGCGCGGCGCGCAGACACATCAAGTGCCGCTCGCGGCGCACATGACGCCTTACGACCCGACATTTCAACAGCAGCTTCAGGCGCTTACGGCCAAGCTGACGCCGCTGGTCGGTGAAGCGGCGGCGCAGGCCAAGGCGCTGGCGATGATGTACGGCACGGTTGTCAAACAGGCGATGTTGTTGGCCTTTGTGGATGAATTTCAGCTACTCGGCTTGTTGTGCCTGCTCTGCATTCCGACGGTGTTGTTCTTGAAAAAGGCGAAGGCGCGCGGCCCGGTCGCCGCACACTAATTGCCGGGCCGCGTGAAGGTGAATGCGGCAGAGACCGCGTCGTTTGAATTGCGCACCTGGACATTGACCATCTGGCCGGGTGTGAGCTTCTTCGCCAGCTTCTTGCCGCTCAGCGTCGTCAGGTCGTCAAGGTCGTGGAGCGTCTTCTGGCGCTCGCCATTGATTAGAATCACCGCGCCGCTGTCAAAGCTTTCCCCGCGGACAATCAAGTTCTTGCCGGCAATAGAAACGTCGGTAATAACCGGGTCAGTCCCCGCCTGTACAACGGTCATGATCTGCTCGGCAATCCTTAATGTTCCGGTGCGCGGCGCGTGGCCGTTGTAGGCCGCGACCGAGTAATTCACGGTGCCATTGCCCTGGCTCGCGCTGCCTGCCGTGATCGTGATCCAATCTACAAGGCTTGCAGCCGTCCAGTTGCAATTGCTCTCCGCCGTTACATTGACGCTGCTGCTGCCGCCCGCGGCTTTGAACGACTGGCCGGTCAACGCCAGGGTGAAAATGCAATTCGACTTTTCCAGCCGGACGCAATCGGCAAACTCTGAGGTGTTGCCCGCGGCGTCGGTCGCCGTCGCCGTCACCCAGCCGCTTACAAGGCCGGCGGGCGCGGCGAGCGACAAGCTGAAGCTCGCGTTGCCGCTACTGTCGGTCGTCACCTGTTTTTCACCGAGCAGGAGCGGCGCGCTGCCAGTCAATTGATGGCCCTGGCGGTCGCTGCCGTAAAAGAACTGGAGTGTGCAGGTGGCATTGGCCGCCGTACTCAGCGAGCCGCTGATCGTAACGCTCGCCGCGGTCGCCGTCGCCGAGGCCAGCACAGGAAAGTTCTGCAAGTCGTTAGCTCCCGCGTCGGCGTCTGCCGCGTCGTTGTCGGTCACGCCGGCCATGCCGAGATCGATGCCAAGCAACTGGTTTGAGTAAATCGCATTCGCCGTAATCGTAATGCGTTTGCCGGGGCTGGCGGCAGGCGGCTCCGGCACATTGATGCCGTTGCCGCCGTTGAAAGCGATGAGATTGTTAGCGATCTTACATTGCGCCGATTGCGAGCCGATGAAGATACCGTCGGCATGATTGCCGAGCGGGCGCGCGCCGCCGGCGTCCGTGCCGATGTAGTTGCCTTCGATGCGCACGCCGATTCTGCCGGGCGCTTGCGAGACGGCGCCAGTAATCACGACGCCATGCGTCAGGCTGGCGGCGATGACGTTGCGCGCTTCGGCAATCGCGCCGCCGACCATAAAGTCTTCGCCTGTGCGAGTGATCTCGAAGTGCGCCGACTCAACATTAATGCAGACGCCGCCGCGGCCCGGGCGATAAGGGTCAAACTCGTTCGGCGACGCGCCCGCGAGGTTGTTTCCCACGGGCAGCGCGCCGCTCGGGTCCGTGCCGATGTAGTTGCCCTGAATCAGCGTGCCGCCCGCCGTGTCTTCGCTCGACAGCACCAGAATGCCTGCGCGCTGGCTGCCGGAGATGAGATTGCGGGCCGCAGGCGTCGTGCCGCCAATCGTATTGTTCGGGCAATCCTGTATGCGGACGCCGCCGTCCAGAGCTACCGTGCCGGTGGCGTCCGTGCCGATGTAGTTGCCTTGAATCAGATTGCCGAAGGTGTAGTGCGGAAAGGCCGGCGTGCCGGGGCCTGCCAGACCATCGGCCATGCCTGCGGTGCCGGCGATGATGTTGCGCGCTCCGGCGGTGGTTCCGCCCACCAGGTTATTTGCTGAACCAAGCGTTACACCGGAACCGAATGGTGTGCCCGACAGCGGCTCTTTGCCGGTCAGCGCGGCGCTGCCATCGCGATTGGTGCCGAGGTAGTTGCCTTGAACCGTGTTGCCGCCATCATAGAGCAGGTGGACGTAGCCGAGAATGACGTTTCTGGCGCTCGCGGTCGTGCCGCCGATCAGATTGTCGGGCGAGCCGGGGTAGGTGATTATGCTGATGGGCGTGCTCAACCATGTCGTGGCGCTCGCGTCGGTGCCGATCAGATTGCCTTCGATGATGTTGTGCCCCTGCTCGGCAAGGTAGATGCAGCCGCCCGCCGAGGTCACGGAATTATTTTGCACCTTGCGCCATTGAAAACGGTTGATGACCAGGCCGCGCACCAGGCTGTTGCCGCCTTTGATGCGCAGACCGATGGCCAGCCGCCCGTCGGGCGCCGGGTCGGGGAAGGGAATCTGCGCGCCGTTCAGCTCGACGCGGCCTGCCGGCTGAGTGGTGCCGTCAATCGTGATGGCCTCGGTGAGGTCGGGCAAGGGGCTGAGCGGCGCAATCGTCGGCACGCCGCTACCGGGTATCTGAAAGCGAATCGTGTCAGCGCCGGGGTTGGCGTTGGCGTCGAGTATCGCCTGTCTCAGCGAGCCTGCGCCAGCGTCCTCTGTGTTCGTCACGGTGAAGGTTGCCTGCGCCTGGGTTTGTACGATGGCCAGCGGGTTGGCGGCTGACTTGAAGATGACAAGATCGTTCAGCGCGTCGGCGTTCAACCGCATCGGCAACACGGCGGCGACGTCCGCATCAACGTCGAGCGAGGCAAGCATCGTCTGCCCTGTGGCGGCTGAAGCCGGGCGCGGGCCGCCCTGGAAAACGCGCAGTTGTCGCGCCTGCGGAGCGATCATCAACAGGCTGTCCGCGGCATCGCTCGACAGCCGCGCCCGCAGCAATTGAGTGACTTCAGCGCCCACCTCTGTAACCCTGCTCTGCCAGCGAGCCAGCGCCGGCGTGGGGCTTTGCGTGTCAGCGTTACCGTCGCGGCTGAAGAGGTGTAACAAGCCGTCGCCTGTGAGGGCGGCGAGGTCATCGATGTGATTGCCGGTGAAATCTCCCACGGTCAGGGCGCGGATCGTTGACGGCAAGGCGCGGCGCTGAAGCGTTGCGTCGGCGACGCGCGCTCGCGCTTCGGCGTCGAGCGAAAGGCGGCGGTCGCGCCCGTAGATGACCAGCAACGCGCGCCCCGCCGCGACGGCAATATCTGTCGCGGCATCATCATCGAAGCGTCCGAGCGCCAAAGCGGTCGCCTCATCGGGCAGAGCGAACATCTCAGGCACGGCTCGAAAAGCGCCCCGCGGGCTCTCGTAGATCAATGCCTGTGGCCCGTCCGCGCTGCTGACAGCGACGACCAGGTCGTCCAGGCCATCGCGCCGGTTAACGTCGCCGGCGATCATCGCCGTGATGCGCCCCGGCAGCGCAATCTGTCGCGCGGCGCGAAAGCCTCCCGCCCCATCACCCATGAGAAAATTGAGCGTCTGCCCGCCACGCATCGCCGTCACCGCGTCCCAGTGACCATCGGCATCGAAGTCGCCGACGCTGAGAAAGTCTGCCGCCTCGGACACCGTCGCCAGCCGCGCCGGCGAAACAAAAGGCGCAATGCCAAACGATGCGCCGGGCGTGCGCTCGGCGGCTTTGACCGAATCGGCATAAATCGAATCGGCATTGCCGCGATGCAGCACCAGGAGGCCGCCGTCGCCTTCGGCGTAACCGCAAACCAGATCGGCGACGCCGTCTTCGTCAAAGTCGGCGGTGGCCAGGGCGCGGGGCCGCGCCGTGCCCTGCTGAATTGCCTGCGCGTGCGTCGTGCCGCCGCTGTAAGTCGTCAGCAAGTCATGGCCCGCCGAAAGATTGATGGACGAACCGGTCATGCTTGATGGATGAACACTGGCCGACGAGGATAAGAAAGCGGTGCCGGTCGGCGCGGCGTAGGTGATCGCCCGCGTCTGCCAGGCCATATGCAAGAGGGCAACGAGAACCGCCGCGAGCAACCACGTCAACGTAACGGCGCCGGCAGGTCTAGTCAAAGAGAAGGGCGGGCGAGCCGCAAGCCGCTGGCGCTGCATAGTTGAAATTTTCATGATGAAGACTCCCTCGGCGACTGAATGATTAGGGCACTATCGCAAGCAGGTTCGATTGGCCGCCAGAAGCGTTCTCGACCGGACGCCTTTGACCGGGCCTGAGCGCCGACCATCATAACACAGCCGCCGCAAAATCTTCTCTGTCGCAACGATGGCCGCGCGGCGGTTCTGGTCGGCCAGCGCCAGGGGCGCTTTATTCCAAAAAGCGAATGCGCTATTCTTGAGCCCAACGATGAGCGCGGCAATGAAAAAGAGCAGGCCGGCGAGCAAGCTATTCAAGCGGCTGATCGCCGCGCCGTTTGTTTTTGTGGCCGCCATTCTGATTCTGCTCGAAGACTGGCTGTGGGACGACCTGGGGCGACTGGCCGCGGCCATCGGGCGCTTGCCGGTCTTTCATCAAGTCGAAACGCTGATCACCAAACTGCCGCCTTACGCGGCACTCCTTTGTTTCGCGGTGCCGTCGCTGTTGCTGATACCTGTGAAGCTGGTGGCCCTGTATTTCATCTCGCACGGGCATGCGCTGTCAGGAATGCTCACGGTGATTGGCGCGAAGATCGCGGGCACGGCATTGGTCGCGCGACTGTTCACGCTGACGCGGCCCCGGCTGATGCGGATCGGCTGGTTCGCATGGGTTTACGAGCGCTTCGTCGCGTTCAAGGCGCGCATCTATGCGGTCATCCATTCGACGGCCATCTATCAGGCCAGCCACCGGCAAATGATGCGCCTGCGCCTGGCATTAAAAGCGTGGAAGACAAAACGCAAAGGGGCATGGCGGCGGCGCTGGGACGCTGCGCGCAAACTCTCGCGGCAGCGCAACTCCGCCCCCTAGAGCCGTTTTCGATAGCGTTTGCCGTGTAGCGCAAGGCGGTTAGCTTGCGCGAGTCACTGCGCAAGCTAACCGCCTTGCGCTACACCCGGATGAAATCCGCTCTAGTCACCCTATGCCTTAACGGTCGCCTTGCGCTCCAGCTTGTTCCAACCCACGGCGATGCCGCGCAGCGAGGCGAAGGTTGATTTGATGGCGACGTAATACATCAACTGGCGATAGAAGAATCGCTGTAAGAAAAGCCACACCAGCAGGCGGCGGTTCTCTTTGGGCTCCAGGATGAAGGCGAGCGCCGCCGCCAGAAACTCCATCGTCATGAAAATGGCGTAGTAAAAGAGCGCCCGCTTCAACGAGTCCGCCGAAAATTCCGCCGGGTGCTGCCAGCGGTCTATGGCCGTCATCACCGCCGTCACCAGCATCAGCAGATCCATCGCCGGCGAGATCAGCGGGAAAAGCACCTGGAAGATGAAAACGTTCGGCAGCGCCACAAAGCCCATCGCCCCATAACGCGGGCGGAAGAGCGCGTCCTTGTGCTTCCACGCCGCCTGTAATGTTCCATACATCCAGCGATAGCGCTGCTTGACGAAGCCGCGCACCGTGTCGGGCGCTTCCGTCAACGCCATCGCCTCGTCTTCGTAAGCAATCGAGTAGCCGAGCTTGCGGATGGCCATCGTCAGGTCGGCGTCTTCGGCAAGCGTTTCGTGGGTAAAGCCGCCGGCCTCGTGGACCAGCTCGCGCCGCCACGCGCCGACCGCGCCCGGCACGACCGCGACGCAATTCAAGAGGTTGAAGGCGCGGCGGTCGAGGTTCTGGCTGGTGATGTATTCGAGCGCCTGCCAGCGCGTCAGCAGGTTGATGCGGTTGCCGACTTTGGCATTGCCGGCGACCGCGCCCGTCCGCGGGTCGGCGAAGTGGCGCACCAGCTTGCTGATGGTGTCGCGCGCAAAGATCGTATCGGCGTCCAAGGCGATAACGATCTCGGCTTCGGTATGGGCGACGCCGAAGTTCAGCGCCGCCGGCTTGCCGCCATTCGCCCTGGTGAACAGGCGCACGCGCGGCTCGTCGCCGAAGGCTTCCTTGACGCGGCTGTAGGTGGCGTCTATCGAGCCGTCGTCAACGACGACAATCTCAAAATTCGGCGGGTGATCCGAAGCCAGCAGGGAAGTGATCGTCTGCACGATGACCTTCTCTTCGTTGTAGGCCGGCACGATGACGGCGACCGTCGGGCTGTAACTCGGATCATAAACCGCGCGGCGCTCGCGCCAATGCTCGATGACCGCCAGCGTGCCGATCAGCAACAGCCGCGCGATGCCGAGCGTGATGCCGATCAGGAAGAGCCAGCGGATCAGCTTAATGGAATAATTGATGACATCGAAGGCGGCGCGGTCGGCCATCGCTCGCCACTGCGAGCGCGTGTCGATGAGCGGCATCACTTCGTCGCGTGATTTGCCGAGCAGATCGGAAACCGTGACGAACTCGAAGCCGCGCTTGCGAAGTTCAGCGACCACCCGCGGCAACGCCGCAACGGTCTCAGAGCGATCACCGCCGGCATCGTGCAACAGGATGATGTTGCCGCTCGGGCTACTGGGATCGCCCGCGGCGTCAATGACCGCCTTGACGATGTCGCCGACCTTGTCTTCGCCGGGCCGCGGCGCTACCCAGTCTTTCGGGTCAATCTGCATGCCGACCGTCAGGTAGCCGCGATCAGAGACCGATTCCAGCGGGCGCACTTCGTCGGGCGTCACCGGCTCGGCGTCTTCAGCGTAAGGCGGGCGGAAGAGGTAGGTGCGCCGGCCCACCAGGCTCTCCATCAACACACGCGTCGCCGACAGCTCAAAGCCAAACTGCGCGTTGCTGATGTTGGCGATGTTCGGGTGCGTGAAGGTGTGATTGCCTAGCTCGTGGCCTTCGGCAACTTCGCGGCGGATGAGGTCGGGGTACTGCTCGGCGTTCAGGCCGATGACGAAGAAAGTCGCCGGCGCGTTCGCCTGCTTGAGCGCATCCAGCACCCTCGGCGTCCATTCCGGATCGGGGCCATCGTCGAACGTCAGCGCCAGCTTGCGCGGCACATAGCCATAGCGTTGGATGACGTAAGGCGATGGCATCTGATCGCGGGCGATGTTTTCTGAAGTGATGAGACCGCGCGCCGCGTCGAATTGAATGGCGCGCGCCCCGGCTTGCGGGGCGGCTTCGACGCGCAGGATTTCGCCGCGGCCTTCGTAGTCGAGGTCGTAGCCATAAACCATGTTCGCAAGCTGCGCGGCGGCGTCGGCGTCGAGCGGCAGGTTGCGCCCGAAGAAGCTCCACAGCGAAGGGTCTTCGCTGCCCAGCCGCCAGAGCGCCACGCCGCGCGCCGCAAACGAGCGCGCCACCGCCGCCTGATTGAAAGCCGACACCGCATCCAGCATCCAGATGGTGTGCGACTCGGGCTTGCCCGGCTGATCGTAGCTCACATAACGAAAAGTCGGGTTGAGCGACGCCGGATCCATCTCGATCTGCTCGACTTCGTTTTCGCGGGCGCGGGTCAGCGCTTCCTGAAAGGTCTGGGTTGCCGGCAGCCCGCCTTCCGGCCAATCGTAAGCATAATTACCGATGGCGACGATCATCTTGGCCGCCGGCACATCGCGCTGCCGCATGGTCAGGATGTCTGTGAACCAGTCAATGGCGGCAACCGGCCCGGCATCTTTCGAGGCGTAGTGCTGGTCGTAGACCATGAGGATGACGTAATCGGTCAGCTCCGAAATCCTGGCATAGTTGAACGAGTCGTTATTCGCCGGCAGATTGATGGACAATTCCAGCCCGGCAGGCTGCATGGCGGCGCGCAGCTCTGTGAGGAATTGCAGCAGCGCCGGCTGGCTCTTATCAAGGACGTTTTCGAAATCGATGCTGACGCCTTGCAGCTTATTCGACTGCGCGGTGTCTAAAAGCTGCCCGATGCAGCGCGCCCGCGCCTGCGGGTTAGCGAGCATGGCGTCGAGCTTATCGGCCTCCCAGTCGTTGCCATTGAAGTTGTTGACCATCGCTAAGACGCGGGTGTCGGGCCGCGCCGTGCGGATGAGGCTCAGCGCTTCGCGGTCGGCGTTGAGATAATCCACGTCGCGAGCCATTTCCCTGGTCGTCAGCGCGCCGTCTGGACTTTCAAGGTGCAGCCAGTCGGCAATCACCACATCAAGGCTGATGTCGGGGTTGTTGACAGTGAACTTGAGCGAAGCCGGGCTGGCGTCGTCCCAGGGAACGAAGAAGGCGACGGTCAGCGGGTTGCTCTCAGGCTTCGTGGTCGCGCGGACGCGGACGGCCTGTGCGCGTTTCAAGCGCTCGGCTTCGAGCTTCTGTTTGTAGACGCGCAGGCGGCGCTGCACGGCGGTTTCGATCTTCGGAGCTTCGGGCGGCGGCGGCGCTACACGCCCGCTCAAGTCTTGTTCGGGAAATTTCAGCGGCAGGAGCGCCGGGCTGACCAGGATACTGAGGATCAACGCGCCGAACAGCACAGTCAGCGCCAGTCCGCTTAGATAGACGCCGCGACGCAATCGTGGCCAGCGCTTATTATCTGGGTCGAAAAATACCGGATGCTCACGATTCTTGCTCATACAAGGGGTCAGGCGGATGCTCTCTGAATATTCATGATACACTAATCTTGGATGAGCGGTCAGGCGAAATTTCTTGCCAAAAAACATCTAGCCATCGCGGTAATGTTGACCTTCGTTGCGCTCGGCTTTCGTCTGTTCATCGCGCTCAGGCTGCCGACGGACGAACCGGATGATGGCCGGTTGTATGCGCGCATTGCCAATAACCTGCTCGACCATCACGTCTACACCATCGCCACCGAAGAACCGTTCGAGCCGACCTACATCCGCCTGCCCGGTTACCCGCTATTTCTCGCCGCCGTCTACAAGCTGTTCGGGCACGACAACAACACGGCGGTGCGGGTCATACAGGCGGTCGTAGACACCGTGACCTGCTGGCTGATCGCCTGGCTGGCGCTCGCATGGACGCCGCTTGCCTGGGAGCTTGAAAAACGCCGCCGCGCGCTGCTGATCGCGCTGGCCCTGGCGGCGAGCTGTCCCTATCTGGCGATTTATGTCGCGACCATATTGACTGAGATATGGACGGCCTTCTTTGCGACGCTCTGCGTACTGGCGGCGTCGCTCGGATTGCGCAGCCGGATCACGAAAAAGCAGATTGGGTGGTGGGCGCTGGCGGGCCTGGCAGGCGGCGGCGCGACCAGCTTTCGCCCTGACAGTGGATTGTTTGTCGCCGCAGTCGGCGGCACGCTGGCGCTGGTCGGCCTTGCCCGCGCCTTAAGTCAATGGCGGGCGGCGCGGAAAAGTAATCAACCAGACAAAACGCCGCAGGCTCACAGCGCCGCGCGGCAGGCGCTGGCGAAGACGGTCTTGCAAGGCGCAGTGCTGACGCTCGGCTTTGTCCTGGCGATTGCGCCCTGGACGATTCGCAATGCTCGCGTCTTCGGTGTCTTCATGCCGATTGCCCCGGCGCAGGCCAACATGCCCGACGAGTTCGTGCCGCGCGGCTTCATCCTCTGGCTGAAGACATGGGTGGACGATGTAAAGTACACAGAGACCGTCGAGTGGGCAATGGATGTGCGGGCGATTCACATCGAGCAGATACCTGAAACGGCTTTTGATTCGCCGGATGAACGTGACCGTGTCGCCGCGCTGCTGGCGAGTTATAACAAAGAAGTCGAGCCGCCCGCGCCATCGGCAAAGCCTGAGATCGAAGACGAAGCGGCTGCTCAGCCTGCGCCGCCCGCCGAGGCCGCGCCTGACAACGACGAGACCAATCCATCCGACAATGACGAATCTCCGAGTGATGACGCCGCCAGCAATGACGACGCATCGAACGACGAAGAGCCGCCGGAAGCCGCCGAGCCGCCGAAATTCGAGGGCGAGATGACGCCCGACATTGACGCAGGCTTTATGGAGATTGCCGCCGAGCGCATCCATCGCCACCCGTTGCGGTACTACGTCGTGATGCCTTTGCGCCGCGCCGCCTCGCTGTGGTTCGACACCCACTCGCAGTATTATCCGTTTCAGGGCGAGTTGTTGCCGCTCAAAGACCTCGATAGCGACCTGCACCAGCAATACTGGCTGCCGCTGTTTGCCGGGCTGACCTGGCTCTATACTTTGCTTGCCGCGCTGGGGGCGTGGGTGATGTGGCGCTGGTGCGATTCGCGCCGCTGGCTGCTGATGCTTGCCTTGCTCGTCCTGCCGCGCCTCGCCTTTCTTTCGACGCTCGAAAACCCCGAGCCGCGTTACGTGGTCGAGCTGTTCACCTTCGTCATGGCGGCGGCCAGCCTGCCGTTTGCCGGCCCGGTGTGGAGCGGCGCATTGAGGTGGTTGCGCCGACAATCAAGCGATTCGCCGGCCAGTGGCTGAGTCTCATTTCCTTACCTGAGGGCCGCCAAAACGAATTTGCGGCGCTTGTCTTGAAACGTATTCTCGGCTACTATCACGGCACTTCACAGAGGCTCTGAGGTTCCTCTATGCTCGAAGCCGACACCGTCATCCAGGGGCGCTATCGGATCATCAGCCAGATCGCCAAAGGCGGCATGGGAATCGTTTACCTGGCGCGCGACGAAAACCTCGGCGTCACGGTCGCCGTCAAACAGAACTTTTTCAACGACCAGCGATTAATCGAAGCCTTCAAACGCGAAGCGCGCCTGCTCGCAGGCTTGCGCCACGCTTCACTGCCGCAGGTCAAAGATTACTTCATCAACGAGGTCGGCCAGTTTCTCGTCATGGAGTACATTGCCGGTAACGACCTCGGCGCGATTCTCGAAAAGCGCCAACAAAAGATCGCGCCGGTCGGTAAGCCCAAGCCGTTCGAGGTCGGCGAAGTCGTCCAATGGGCCGAGCAGTTGCTCGACGCCCTGGATTACCTGCACACCTTGCCCGAACCGGTGATTCATCGCGACATCAAGCCGCAGAACCTGAAGCTCGCCGGACGCAATCAAATCATCCTGCTCGACTTCGGCCTGGCGAAAGGCAAGCCCCAGTGGGTGACGCGGGTGACTTCGTCGGGCAGTATTTATGGTTACACGCCGAACTACGCGCCGCTCGAACAGATTCGCGGCTTAGGGACGGACCCGCGCTCGGACCTTTACGGGCTCGGCGCGACACTTTATCACCTGCTGACGGGCGTGCCGCCGGTGGACGCGGCGACGCGGGCCGACGCCTTCATCGGCAACGAGCCGGACCCTTTGCTCGCCGCCAACGAAGTCGCCGCCAACGTGCCGCGCGAGGTCGCGGCGGTGTTGGCGAAAGCCTTGGAACAGCACCGCAACCAGCGGCCCGCGTCGGCGGCGGAAATGTTAGAGCTGCTGCGCACCGCTAAGCTCTCGACCGTGATTGATCGCCCCGCCGGTGAGAATACCGAGATCACGCCGGTGGTCGAGTTTGCGGCCCGCGAAGAAGACGCCTGGCTGCCGACAGAGATCGGGCTCAGTAAACAGGCCGAACAGGAGGAGCGCGAAGCGCAGCAGGAAGCCGAAAGCCGCCGACGCGCCGAGCAGGAACACCGCGCCACAGAAGCCGCCACCTTAGCCTTTGACCAGGAGCGGCAAACGCGAGATGCGGCGGCCATGCAGCCGTCTGAAGAGCGGTTGCAGGAGCCGCAGGCCAAAGCGCGCATTGCGACAGAAAGCAAAGCCGCGCGCCATTGGAAAGCGGCGCTCGCCGTCATCGCCGGGGTGGCGCTGCTGGCGGTGTTGGCCTGGGCAATCGTCAACGGGCTGGGCAAATCGAATAAGCCAAAAGCGGGCGACGAGGCTGACGACGGGTCGGGCGGCACGACACCGGCGCGATTGAAAGCCGGCGTCCGGGCCATTCCCAACAAAGTCTACGAAGTGTCGTTCAGCGATGATGGCCGGCTGCTCGCCTCTGCGGGCGAAGAGGCGGTTGTCCGCTTATGGCAGACGGACGGCGAGAAGCAGTTGGCCGGTCGCGGCGGCGTCGGCAAGTGCGTGGCAGTGAGTCCCGATGGCGCCACACTGGCTTCAGGCAGCAGCGACAACGTGATTCTTTTGTGGCGCGCCAGTGACGGGCAGGCGCTGAAAACGCTGACCGGCCATTCGGATCGTATCTTCAGCATTGGCTTCAGCCCCGATGGGCAGACGCTCTTTTCCGCGAGCGACGACAGGACGGTCCGGCTCTGGCGCGTCAGCGATGGCGGCTTAATCAAGACCGTGAGCACGCCGGAGAAAGGCTACCTGATCGTCACGGTCAGCCCGGATTTGCGGCTGGTCGCTTACTACCGCCCGGGCAGCCCCTTCAAGCTGTGGTCGCTCGAAGCGAATAGCCAGGTGCGACTGCTCAAAGGCAAGGTGCCGGAGGTGTACTGCGGCGCGTTCAGCCGCGACGGGCAAGTGCTGGCGCTCGGCAGCACGAGTGGCGAGGTGCAGTTGTGGCGCGTCAGCGATGGCCGTCTGCTACAATCACTAGGCGAGTTTAAAGCGCGTGTGAATAGCATCGCTTTCAGTGCCAACGGCAAGCTGCTGGCCGCCGGCTTCGACAACGGCACGATTCGGCTCTGGCGCGTCAGCGGCGGCGAATTTCTCGTCCGGCTCCCGGGCCACACGGAATCGGTCAACAGCGTGTCGTTCAGCGCCGATGGCCGCACGCTGGCCTCGGGCAGCGACGACAACACGGTGAGGATATGGGAAATCGCCGAGAATTAATGAGGCAGCACATGATTCGACAGAGAGACGTTATCGTTATGTTTACCGCGACAGCGACCGTGCTCAGCTTCCTGCTGATGCTTGCGCCGCCGGCGGCGATGAGTCGGCAAGTCGGCGTCAAAGCGCCGCCGTCCAGGCCGAAGACGGTGGAAGCCTCAGAGTCCGCGCCGAGAATAACGAAGGTACCCGCCAGAAAGACGCCTGCGCCAAAGACGACGAAATCAACGATTGATGAGCGGTTCATCGCGACCTACCCGGTGCTATCTCGGATAGGCACCTACAAGGCTCCGCCTTACCCCAAGAATGCATACACGGACCGGGAAACTTATGACTACCGCATTCACTACAAAGCTCCCGTTCCGGCAACACTGCCCGATGTTCTCGTTTGTGACATCTGGCAAAGGATCACACAGGACCTCAAGCTGAACGTGAGCCCCAAAGACGTTTCAGAAGCAACGATCAGCGAGGCGATGAATATTTATTTGAAGCGCGACTGGCGCCCCATTGCCGGTTATCGGCCCTGGACGCACTGGAACTTCATTCGCGGGCTCGACGCGGCTGAGCGCGAGGCGCTGGCGAAAGAGATTACAGAATACATCGAAAAAAATGGCGTCAGAGACGTAAAAAAATAAGGGACGTGCAAACGATCAAGTGGTTGCTGGTAGAAGAACGAATCGGATGAAGCCACCGGGGGAAAAAGAAAGACTCGACGAACATCCCGAATACGGCGAAACGCTGGCGCGGCGACAGGCCATGCTGCAAGAGGCCGAGCGCATCCACCGAAGCTGGGAATCTGGGCAGCGCAAGACGACGCGAATCAGGATCGGCATCGCTCTGGCCTGGTTCATCGTGATTATTCTGGCCGTCGCCTTCTTCGCAAGACGAATCAACATGCCTTCGGCCATTCCGCCGCCCACCGGCACGCCGATTACAACAGGCAGTCCGCAAGCCGTCAGCCCCGCGCCGCTCAACGCCGATAACGGTGCGCTCGACGCGCTGCGCGCCAGCTTCGTGCAGATACCCGCCGGCGAGTTTCTGATGGGCGCGGAAACCGCCAGCCCCGCCGAAAAGCCTGTGCATCGTGTGCGGCTCAGCCAATCATTCGAGATGAGCAAATACGAAATCACTCAGGCGCAGTGGGAAGCGGTGATGGGAAACAATCCCAGCTATTTCAAAGGCGGCAACCGCCCGGTCGAGCAGGTGTCATGGTATGACGCGCAGGAGTTCATCGAAAGATTGAACGCGCTCGATGACGGCTACACCTACCGATTGCCGACCGAAGCTGAGTGGGAATACGCCTGTCGCGCCGATAGTAAGGGAGATTACGCCGGCAACCTCGACGCCATGGCATGGGTTGATAGCAACTCGGAGAACATGACCCACCCGGTCGGCGCGAAGCAAGCGAACGCCTGGGGCCTGTACGACATGCATGGCAACGTCTTCGAGTGGTGCCACGATTGGTATGACCAGGATTACTACGCGCAGAGTTCTGACGTTGATCCGCTGGGTCCGGCGTCGGGCTCGTTCCGTGTGAAGCGCGGCGGCGGCTGGATGTTTCCCGGCAGCTTTGCGCGCTCGGCGGCGCGCGACCTTTTCGCGCCGGCCTACCGCTTCAACTACGTCGGCTTCCGCCTGGTAAGAACGCGCCGCTGATGTGGCGCAAGGCGGTTAGCTTGCGCTCGGATTTGCGCAAGCTAACCGCCTTGCGCCACATTGCAAGTGATGGCTTTTTACTGCGCCTGCCTTTAGCCACCCATCAAATTATCGTCATTTTTCGCGCTTTTTCAGGTCTTTTCCGCGTTTGGTGTCATGGCACTGGCCTTGCACTTAGCCATAGCGGTGTTTGTTGCGGAGACTGTATGGCAGTTGCCGAAAGCATGATTAATGTTCAAGACGCCCGCACCGTGGCGGTCAAAGCCTGCGCGGCATGCAGCGGTCAGTTGCTCGAAAGCGATTGCTTCTGCCGCTGGTGCGGCAGCCTCCAAGCCGAGGCGGCGAGCGACCGGTCTGCCGCGGCGCGTTACACCACGTCGTTGCTCGTTGGAGCGAAAAGTAATCTCTACCACCGTGTTTCGGGGCCGCTGGTCAGTACGATGGTCGCGGGCGTGGCCAGTGGCGGGCCGGGCGAGCCGGGGCGCTGGATGCGCCGCTGCCTGATGGCGGTGATCTCGCTGCCGATCTGGCTGATGATCGTCTTGCTGTCGCCGCTCGACGCTTACGCAGCGGCAAAGAATTTGTTGAGGGACAATCAATGACTACCAGTGCTGAGTTCAAGAGTGCGCCGCGCTTACAGACAAGCTTGACCGCGGGTGTAGAGCGTCGGGCGCTCAATTACCTTGCGGCGCGCTTGCCGCGGCGGGTCAATTCTGATCACCTGACGTTGCTCGGCCTCCTGGCGATGATCGCCGCCGGCGTTTGTTACGCGGCAGCGCGGTGGTGGCCGCCGGCCATGCTGCTGGTCAATTTGTTGCTGGTCGTCAACTGGTTCGGCGACAGCCTCGACGGCACGCTGGCGCGGCTGCGCAACCGGCAGCGCCCGCGCTACGGCTTCTACGTTGACCACATCGTTGACGCGCTCGGCATTCTGGCAATTATCTGTGGCCTCGGCCTGTCGGGCTATATGAGCTGGCTTGTGGCGCTGGCCTTTCTGGTCACCTACTTCCTGCTGGCCATAGACGTTTATCTGGCGACTTATACCATCGGCGCGTTCCGCATGGCTTACTGCAAGCTCGGCCCCACAGAGCTGCGCATCCTGCTGGCCATCGGCAACGTCGCGGCCTTTCTGCACCCGCGCACGCGACTGTTCGGCGATCAATTGCTGTTCGACGTTTCGACGCTGGTCGCCACCGCTGTGCTTGCCGTCATTACGATCACTTCAATCGCGCGCAACACGGCGACGCTCTATCGCGCCGAACGCGTTTGACCGGCGGGAGCCGCACTTTGTCCGAAGCGAAAACCGTCTTGCAACGTTGGGCCAGATTCAGCGCCGTCGGCGCGACCGGCATACTTGTGCAAGCCATGGCGCTCGCCGCCTTCCTGCACCTCTTCAATCTGCATTATCTGGCGGCGACGGCGCTGGCGGTCGAAGCGAGCGTGCTGCACAACTTCGTCTGGCATCGCCGCTGGACGTGGCGCGACCGGCGGCAGGCGCGCGGGCTGGCCATGCTGGTGCGCTTCAACCTGACGAGCGGCGCGCTATCGCTTGTCGGCAACCTGCTGCTGATGGCCGTCTTCGTCGGCGGCATGAAATTAAACGCGCTTGTCGCCAACATGATTACCATCGCCATCTGCTCGCTCATCAACTTCGTGCTTGCCGACCGCTTCGTCTTCGTTTGAGTCGCCCGCCACAGCTTGCCTTGGCGAAACCGTTGGAGCGAGGCGGCGCTAATTTGCTATAAACCTGTGGATGCGACAGCGGACTCAACTCTTCGTGCTCATCGGTCTGTGGGCCGCCATCTATTTCATCAACGCGCCCGCGCCACCGGCTCTGCTCGACGACGCCGACACCGTTCACGCGGAAGCGGCGCGCGAGATGGCCGAATCCAACAACTTTGTCACGCTTTACGCCAACCGGGTTCGTTATCTCGAAAAAGCGCCGCTGATGTACTGGCTGGTCGCGCTGGCTTACAAGCTGTTGGGCGTCGGCGAATTCGCCACACGCCTGCCGGTGGCGCTCGGCGCGCTCGCCCTGACGCTGGCGGTCTATTTTTTCGGCAAGCATTTCTTTAATCGTCAGGCGGGATTTTATGCGGGCCTCGCCATCGCTTCATGCGTCGGCATCTTTTTATTCACGCGTGTGCTGTGGCCCGACGTGCTGCTGACCTGCTTCATCACGATGGCCTTTTATTGCTTCCTGCGCGCCGGCGAAAGCGACGTGGTGAATGGGCGGTGGGCTTATGGCATTTATGCCTTCGGGGCGCTCGGCGTGCTGACGAAAGGGCTGGTCGGCGCGGCTTTCCCGGCCATCATCATCGCCGCCTATATGCTGGTGACCGGCGAGATTCGCCGCCTGTTTCAATATCGCTTGCTCAGCGGCACGCTGCTCTTTCTGTTGATTGCCGCGCCGTGGCACATTGCCGCCGGCTTGCGGAACCCCGGCAGCTTGATGATCGGGACGCCGAGCCCGACACAGGGGCGCGGCTTCTTCTGGTTCTACTTCATGAACGAGCATTTTCTGCGCTACGTCGGCAAGCGCTACCCCGTAGATTATGATACCGTGCCGTTGGCGCTGTTTCTCGCCTTGCATCTCGTCTGGCTCTTTCCGTGGAGTTTCTTTTTGCCGCTCGCGGTGAAGAATGTCGCTGGCATCTTCCAGCAAGGGCGCATCGCGTCGCTGTGGCGAACCGCGTTTGATCGCGAGCGGCGCACGCTGTTGTTTCTCGCCCTGTGGGCGGTGCTGATTATTCTCTTCTTCTGCTTTTCGACGACGCAGGAGTATTACACCATGCCTTCGTATGCGGCGTTCGCGCTGCTGATCGGCCATGCGCTTGCGAAAGCTGAAGGCGGATGGCAAGCGGCGCGCGGCAAGCGTTGGTTGACGGTCACGCAGATGATGCTGACGCTTCTCGGCCTGACTATTTTCATCATCGGCGTTGTTGTCTATGTGAAGACGCGCAGCCTGGCGGTCAATGGCGACCTGGCTTCGACGCTGACGCGCAACCCTGAGGCGTATGCGCTGTCGCTCGGTCACGTGCTCGACCTGACGCCGCAATCGCTCGCCGCTTTGCGATTGCCGGTCATCGGCACGACCTTAGCCTTTGGCGTCGGCACCCTGGCGGCGCTGCTGTTCAGGCGCAAAGCGTGGCACGCGGCGGCCAACCTTGCGCTCGCCGTGATGATGGCCGTCTTCTTCTTCTGTGCGCGGCTGGCGCTCGTGCAGTTCGAGCCGTACCTGTCATCGCGTCCGCTTGCCGAGGCGATCAACGGCGCGATTAAAGACGGCGACATGATCGTCATCAACGGCGAGTATGAAAGCGGCTCGTCTGTCAATTTCTACACCCGCCGGCAGGTCTTCATTCTCAACGGGCGCGCGGCAAATCTTGAATATGGCTCATACTTCAATGACGCGCCGCAAATCTTTCTGGATGACGACGCCATTCGCAGCCGCTGGCGCGAAGGCGGGCGCATCTTCCTGGTCACCGACGCGGCCCAGCTCGACGAGTTGAAGCGCACGCTTGCGGCTCCGGTCTTCACGTTCGCCGAAGCAGGCGGCAAGCTGGTGCTGACCAATCAAGAAGCTAGCGGCGCGCCACCGGCCCTTTGATGTAGCGGCTGGCAAACGCCAGAAAGGTCGGCCAGTTCGGGCCGGTCGTATGCCCGCCGCTGTGCTGGCGAAAAGCCACGTCGCCATCAATGAGCGCGGTTTCCATCGGCGGCAATTCGCTTGTCGCCAGCCCTCTCTTGCCCAGCAGCCTGTAGACCGGCCCGGCCTCGACCGCCGCCATAAACATGCCTTTCGCGTCCACCCAGCCGCCTTCGACCGCGGGTGAGCCGACGCTGATGAAGACCGGGCGCGGGGCGCAGAGCCCGATCAGCTCATGCGAATCAACGGGCAGGTCGTTAGCGGTCAGCGGCCCTGCGTACTTGATGAAGTTGCCGGCCATCCAGTGATATTCACCCGACCCGGCGACGTTCTCGACCAGCTCGCCAAAGTTGCGGCGGTGCAGCTTGGCGCCGCCCTCGCCGGATGAGCCGATAAAGCCGATGGCGAAACGCGGATCATAAGCCATTGTCACCAGCGCCGCTTTGCCGTAGCGCGACAAGCCTTCGATGCCGACCTGTTTGGCGTCTACAGACTTGTCGGTTTCGAAATAATCGAGGGCGCGGCTCGCCCCCCAGGCCCAGGCGCGCAATGCGCCCCAATCATCCGGCTTGCGCGGCTGCCCTTTGTTGCACAGCCCGATGATGCCACGCGTCAATCCAGCGCCGTTGTCGGCTTGATAGCTAGTGGGAATGATGATGGCATAGCCCCAGCCTTTGGCGAGAAGCTGTTGTTGCCAGCTGGGCGCATTGCTGCCGGGCGGCGGGCCGCCGGCAAATCGGCCTGTGAAGCCGAATTCCATCATCAACGGCACCGGGCCGGTCGCGTTTGCCGGCGTGGTCAAGGTCAACTGAATGTCTACGGTAATCAGCGGGTAGGCGGAATTGTCTACGTGGCCGACGAGTTGTTTGGTGATGACCGGCACGTCGTATTTGACTTCGCGGTTTGTGGTGAGTACTTCCCACCGGACTTTGGGCGCATTGGTAGGAACGCGGCCATAGATTTCTCTGTCGAAATCCTCGACGATTTCAGCGCGCCGTTGATTCCACCAGAGCTTTGCCGTCGTCACCCGCTTGCCGTTCTTCATCGCCAGCGGGTCGGGTAGCTTCGGGTAAGGATTGGCTTTCGATTCATCATAGTTGACGGCGTTCGGCGCGTTCGGTTTATTGGGGTCCGCGCCCGGCCTGAGCGAGGTGATATGCAGCAGCTCCATCATTCGCTGATGATCCTGTTGCGCCGTCATCTCGACTGGCGCAGGCAGGCTGCGTGCGTCCTGCGACGAGCCGGCAATCATCTTATGAGCGTGAACCGCGCCGGCGCATAGACAAAAGAATCCCAACAAAACAACGGCCTGCGTTTTCATCAGCCCTCCCTGGCTCTTTTTGTATTCAGGCAGATTGTAACTATTGACTGTCCGACGCGGTAGCGGTTTCCGCGCTTCACGATGAAGCATCGGCGCACGCGTCGGTATGAGCCGGCTTGCGGTCATCACCTGCCGAGAAATAATATTTCTCTGTCACGCGATGACAACGATTCAGTCCCGCAAGTCAGGAAGACGTATGCGTACACACAAACACTTCATCACCCCCTTTGCCGCGGCGGCCATCGCGTCGCTTGCGGCAGCAGTGGTTTGCCTGGCGCAGCCGTCGGCGCCGGGGAAGACCGGCGTCATTCAACCGGGTCAGCAACCCGCCGGTAACCGAGGCGCAACGAGGGCCGCCGATAAGCCCGCTCCGCGCAGTGACCAGAATTCGCAGATTGCCCACACGCAATTGTTGGAGAAGGCGCGCAAAGGCGGCATTGATGTTTATTTCTTAGGCGACTCGATCACGCGGCGCTGGGGCACCAGTGACGAGCAGTATAAAGACTTTTTGGCGAACTGGCGGCAGAACTTCTTCGGTTGGAATGCCGCCAACTTTGGCTGGGGCGGCGACATGACGCAGAATATTCTCTGGCGGCTCGACAACGGCGAGCTGGATGACGTCCATCCCAAGATCATCGTCGTTATGGCCGGGACCAACAATGTCAGCAAGCTGTCGCCGCAGGGCAAGGATGACCCGCATGTTGCGGAGCTCACTCGCGGCATCAAGGCCATCCTCGACGTCTGCCGGCAGAAGGCTCCCGAAGCGACCATCGTGCTGATGGGCATCACGCCGCGCAACGACAACATGGAGCTGATGCTGATCATCCGTCAGATCAATGCCAACATCGCGAGATTCGCCGACGGCAAAAAGGTCAGGTATCTCAACATCAACGACAAACTCGCCGACGCCGAGGACCATTTGCTTGAAGGGATGGCCAATGCCGACGGGCTGCACCTGGATGTCAAAGGCTATCAGGTGTGGGCCGATGCGTTGAAACCGATCTTCACGGAGCTGCTGGGACCGCCGGCAAAAACCGATCACGCGCCGCCGCCGACCGGCGACCCGAAGGCTCAGTCGAACCCAACCTCACGCCATTAAAGAGAGCGTTCAATGCTTATGAAACGACTTGCGGTTATTCTCACGCTGCTATTGACGCCGTGCAGCGCCGCCATTGCGCAGGAGTCACCGTTCGCGAAATCCGACAGCCTGTTTGCCGCGCGCGATAACCTCGACAGCTTGAAGCAAGCCATCGCGATGATCGAAGCGCGGCGCGTCAAAGAGCCGGCGAATTTTGAAGTCGTCTATCGCGTCGCCCAGTACAAGTACTATCTGGCCGACCGCGAGCCGGACAAAGCCAAACGCCTGAAGCTCTACGAAGCCGCCATTGAAGCCGCCAAGAAAGCCGTTGCTCTGGATGCGAATCGCGTCGAAGGCCATTTCTGGCTGGCGGCCAACGAGGGCGAATACGCCGATTTGAAAGGCGCACTGAGCGCCCTCGGCCTGGTCAAAGCGGTGCGCAAAGCGTTCGAGGCGGCGCTGGCCATTGACCCGACTTACAAGAACGGCGCGATCTACCTGGCGCTCGGCAGGCTCGACCTGGAGCTGCCGCGCCTGTTCGGCGGCAACGACGGGCGCGGCCTGGCGCGGCTCGAAGCCGGTTATCAAGCCGCCCCCACCAACGCCGAGCTGAAGATGGCGCTCGCCGAGACCTACGAGAAGAAGGGCCGCAAGGACGATGCGCGCAAGCTCTATGAGAGCGTCATCAGCTCAAGCGACCCGGTGCGCACGCCGAACGAGCTGGCCGAGCTGCGCGCCAAAGCCCAACAGCAACTTGCGAAGCTGAAATAGCGATCTGCCTGGCGGGCGGCTATGTTATGATTGCCGGGCGAGGAAAGTCATGAGCCGTACTTTGACCTTAGAGATTCCCGACGAGGTTTATGAGCCGCTGGCGAAGTCTGCCGAGCAGACGGGAAAAACGCCTGAGGAGATGGCTGTGCTATTGATGACCGAGAGCGTCAAACATCTTGCGGATGACCCGGTCGAAAAGTTTATTGGCGCATTCGATAGCCGGATTCCCGATTGGGCAGATCGTCACGACAAGTATGTCGGGGATGAATTGCTGAAGCATACCCTTGGCGGAGCGGACACAGATGCCGGGAATGCTCGTTGACACGTCGGGGTGGGGCAATCTGGTAGATTCATCCCAACCTTACCATTCGCTCGCATCCAGCCTGTACCGTGACGCCCGGTTGCGAGAGGATCGGATCATCACGACCAGTTATATCCTTGTTGAATTGGTTGCCTTGCTTACCAGCCCGTTACATATCCCTCGGCCAGACATCATCGCTTTCATTGAGGGTGTGAAACAGTCACCATTCATCGACATCGTTTATATAGACCAGACGATTGACGAAGCCGCCTGGCGACTGCTCAGAAACCGGCAGGACAAGGACTGGAGTCTCGTAGACTGCGTGAGCTTTGTCATTATGCAGCAACGAAACCTGGTCGAAGCGTTGGCGTCCGATCATCACTTTGAGCAAGCCGGATTCATACGCTTATTGAAGCCCTAGCAGGGGGCGATCAAATCAGATTCGCTTTACATCGATGCCATCGAGGAAAACTTGAAAACCGCTTGCTTGACGCCCGCGTAACCGTCAAGCTATAACAGTTTGACGGTCTCTCAGATGAAAGGATGCACATGAAGACACTGCTGTTGAATCCGCCCTCGTTCCCTAACTTTGACGGTGGCGCAAGCTCGCGCTGGCCGGCGTCGCGCGAGATTGCTTCGTTCTGGTACCCGGTGTGGCTGTCTTACCCCGCGGGTTTGATTAAAGACAGCCGTTTGCTCGATGCGCCGCCGCATGAGGTGACGCCCGAGCAGACGATTGAAATCGCCAAAGATTATGACTTCGTCGCGCTCTACACCAGCACGCCCGGCTGGAATAACGACATACGATTGGCCGAGATGATGAAGGCGGCCAAGCCCGCTCTCAAGATCGCTTTCGTCGGCCCGCCTGTCACCACGCAGCCCGACGCCGCGCTCCAGGCGAGCCCGGCCATTGATTTCGTCGTCCGCAAAGAGATCGATTACCCGCTGGCCGAATACGCCGAGGGCCGCCCGCTTGCCGAGATTCTCAACGTCAGCTATCGCCGCGACGGGCAGATCGTTCACAACGCCGAACGCCCGCCGCTGCACGATCTCGACGCGCTGCCGTTCGCCGTTGACATCTATAAGCGCGACCTCGACATCACCAAATACAATGTGCCGTTTCTGTTGAATCCTTTCATCTCGTTCTATTCGTCGCGCGGCTGTCCGGCGCTCTGCACCTTCTGCCTGTGGCCGCAGACGATCAGCGGCCATGCGTGGCGCACGCGCAGCGCCGCAAACGTCGCCCAGGAATTCAAGCGCGCCTGGGAGCTGTTTCCCAATCTCGAAGAGGTCTTCTTTGATGACGACACCTTCTCGTGGGGCAAGCGCCGCACCATCGAAGTGAGCGAGGCATTGAAGCCGATCAAGAAGACATGGTCTTGCACGTCGCGCGTCCATGCCGATTACGACATGCTCAAGGCGATGCGCGACGCCGGCTGCCGGCTGCTGATCGTCGGCTTTGAATCCGCCGACAACCAGATTCTCAAGAACATCAAGAAAGGCGCGACCGCCGAGCAGGGGCGCGAGTTCGTCAAGAACTGCAAGAAGCTCGGCATTCACGTTCACGGCGATTTCATCATCGGCCTGCCCGGCGAAACTCACCAGTCCATCGAAGCGACGGTCAAGTACGCGCAGGAGCTGGATTGCGAGACGATTCAGGTGTCGATTGCGCACTCGTACCCCGGCACTGAATTTGATGATTACCTGCGCCAGAACAACTATCTGCTCGACGAAGACATGACCGACGACATGGGCCATCAGTTGCCGGTCATCCAGTATCCCGGGTTGTCGCGCGAAGAGATCGTTCAGTCGGTCGAGCATTTCTACGACCGTTACTACTTCCGTCCGCGGGTGGTCTTCCGCATCGTTCGCAAGGCGATCTTCAATGGGCGCGAGCGCCGGCGGCTCTACAAGGAGGCGCGTGAATTCCTCGCGCTGCGCGCCAAGCGCAAGGAGTTTGTCGCTCAGGCCGCCAAATGACCCGCCGCGTCATTCCCATAAACAGTTCAACTCGCGCTGCCTCTGCCACAAGCCGGGGCAGCGCGAGCGCCTTTGAGGCAAGGCCTGATGCCGCGCGTCCCGCGACGAGTGCGACTGCGGCGCGCCGGTTGATCGTCAATGCCGACGACTTCGGCATGTCGGAAGCGGTCAACGAAGCCATCATTCGCGCTCACCGCGAAGGCGTGCTGACCAGCGCCAGCCTGATGGTCACGGGCGAAGCGGCAGCCCAGGCGGTGAAACTCGCGAAAGAAAATCCGCGGCTTGCGGTCGGCATTCATCTGGTCGCGGTGATGGGCCGCAGCGCGTTGCCGCCGTCAGAGATCCCTTCGCTGGTTGACGCGGCGCGGAACTTTTCAAACAACCCGGTGGCCGCCGGGCTGAAGTATTTCTTCTCGCCGCAGGCGCGCCGCGAACTGCGCCGCGAGATCGCCGCGCAGTTCGCACGGTTTCATGAAACCGGCCTGAAACTATCGCACGTTGACGGCCACCTGCACCTGCACGTCCATCCGGTGATCTTCAACGAAGCGCTCAGGCAGGCGATGAAGTACGGCGCGCGGCGCATGCGCGTGCCTCAAGAAGAACGCCGCCTGGCGCTCGGCTTTGACGGCTCGCACCGCGCGCAGAAGACGCTGTTTACGATTCAGTTCGGCGGGCTGGCGCGCTACATGAAGCGCAAGCTCCGCGCCGCGGGCTTTACTGTGCCGGAGCGCGTCTATGGCAACTTGCAGAGCGGGCGCATGGACGAAAGTTATTTTCTTTACACGCTCGACAACCTGCGAGCGGCGACCACGGAAATCTATTTTCACCCGGCGACCTATCCGGCAGACCGCGCCCTCGACGCCCACGAGCAGCAATGCCAGATCGAGTTTGAAACCCTGTTGAGCGGGCGCGTCCGCGAGCGCCTGGCGCAGTCGAACATCAAGCTGACGAATTATCCCGAAATGGAAGCGCAGGCATGAAGACCGCCGCCATACTGATTATCGCCATCTTCGCCCAAGCCGCCGGCAATGTCTTTTTGACGCGCGGCATGAAGTCTGTGGCGACGACGGCGCCCGCTGACGGCGGCTTGATGAGCGTGGTCTCACAATCCCTGCACGTTGCTTTGCAAGCCATGCAGAGTCCCGAAATCTGGGCCGGCACCTTGTTATTGATCGTTTTTTTCGCGCTCTATTCGGCGGCGCTGTCGTGGGCCGACTTGAGCTTTGTGCTGCCGGCGACGGCTTTCGGGTACGTGCTGAATGTCGCGGCGGGACATTACTTCTTGAATGAAGAAGTGACCAGGGCGCGCTGGATCGGTTCGATCATCATCACGCTCGGCGTCGTCTGCGTGTCGCGTTCGGGCGAGCGCACCGCCACCATTGAACCGGCGCAGGCGAGCGCCGCGGGGGAAGGGCAATGATGACCGCATTGATGATTGCGCTGGTGGTGCTGGGCGGGTCTATCGGCGACGTGCTCATCACCAAGGGCATGAAGCAGGTCGGCGAGATTGCGACGCTCAACGGGCGCGAGCTGTTGCGCATCGCCGGGCGGGCGCTCACCAATAAATGGTTTCTGTTCGGCCTGTTCTTCATGACCGTGAGCTTCTTTTCATTCCTCGCCGTGCTGTCGTGGGCGGCTCTGAGCCTGGTGCTGCCGGCGACTTCGGTGAGCTTTGTCATCACCACCATCGGCGCGAAGCTGATTTTGAAAGAAAAGATCAGCTCGGTGCGCTGGGCCGGCATCGTGCTGGTCTGCGTGGGTGTCGCGCTCATCTCGCTGCCCTGATGCTCAGCCTGACGACGATCATCGGACTCTTGCTAGCCGCCTGCACGCTGGCGGCGACGGCGTTTTATCTGCTGTCGATGATCGCCGCGTATCGCTTCTTCTCGCTCACGCCGGATAGGAAAAACACAGAGGCACAGAGGCACAGAGACGCGGAGGCCGCCGCGTGGTCGCCGGTGTCGGTGATGATCCCGCTGCACGGCGCGGACTTTGACGCTTACCAAAACTACGAGCGGTTTTGTAAGCAGGACTACCCGCGGTTTCAGCTCGTCTTTGGCGTCCGCGAAGCCGGCGATTCATCGATCCCCATCATCGAAAAGCTCAAGCGCGACTTTCCCGGCCACGACATCGAACTGGTGGTTTGTCCCGATGTGATGGGCACAAACCTCAAAGTCAGCAACCTCGAAAACATGCTGGCGCGGGTGCGCTATGAACAGATCATCATCGTTGACAGCGACATTCGCGTCGAGCGCGATTATCTGCGGCGCATCGTCGCCGAGCTTCAACCGCAAGGCGTCGGCCTGGTGACCTGCCTGTACCGCGCCGCCGAAGCGCGCGACTTCGCCTCAAGGCTCGAAGCCGTCGGCATCACCGGCGAATTCGCTGCCGGCGTGCTGATGGCGCGCATGCTCGAAGGCGTGCGCTTCGCCCTCGGCTCGACGATGGCGACGACGCGCGAGCGGCTTGCCGGCATCGGCGGCTTTCGCGCCCTCAAAGATTATCTCGCGGACGATTTCATGCTCGGCAACCTGATTGCCGAGCGCGGCGATGAAGTGCGCCTGTCGCATGTCGTGGTCGAGACGGCGATGCCGGCGACAGGCTTTGCCGGCATGATGCGCCACCAGATGCGCTGGGCGCGGTCAACGCGCATCTCGCGGCCCGCGGGCTATCTTGGCCTGCTGCTGACGTATGGGACGGCGCTGGCACTCATCAACGTGGCGGTGATGCGGGCGTCGTCGGCGAGCCTCGTGCTGCTGGCGTTGACGCTTGCGGTTCGATTGTTGATGGGCTGGCTGGTCGGCGTGCATTACCTCAAAGATCGCATCCTGAAGCGGCACTTTTATCTCGTCCCCTTGCGCGACGTGTTGAGCTTCGTCATCTGGGCGGTGAGCTGGTTCGGGCGCACGGTTGAGTGGCGCGGGCGGCGCTTTGAAGTTAGGCGCGACGGGCGCATGGAGCAGGTCGCCGGCCCGGCCATTATCACGCAAGCCGAATGACCCTGACGTTCGCTACCTTGTCGCAGGTTTCAGCCCCGACTCGCTCACCCGTCCACACTTGACTTGCACCGCAAACCCCAATACTATAGCGGCCCATCCAGGGGCCTTTTACGATCATACGACCGTCTTTGCATTAGGAAGCAGCGCTTCAGATTAAGTAGCGAGTGAGCCTTCAATATTGCTAAAGATTCCGCCTGTCCTGGAGCTTGCCCGAAGGGAGAACGTTGTGAAAATAATTAGCCGCCTGAGGACATGGACACTCGGTTTATCAACGGTGTTCTGCATTGCCATCATCAGCGCGACGGCATCAGCGCAAACCACTTACACATGGAATCAGACCGGCACGGCGTCGTGGGCGACTTCGACGAACTGGACGCCGACGCGCACGACTCCCGCGACCAATGACGTTCTGGTTTTCAACAACGGCGCGACGACGACTGTGACTGGTGTGCCGACGCAGACCATCGGCCAGTTGTCTGTATCCGGCAACACAACGGTCAACCTACAGCCTGCATCTGGCATCGTGACGCTCACCGTCAGCGGCGGCTCGGGGACAGACCTCTCCGTCGCCAGTGGGTCTGCTCTGAATGTTAGCGGCGGCACAACAACCACAAACACGCTGAAGATACTCGTGGCGACGTCGGCCACCGGAAGCATCAGCGGCTCCATGACCTTTTCCAACGCCCAGCATCAACTCGACGCCGCGGATGCGAGCGGCATCACCTTCAACTCAGGGGCGACCTTTACCTATAATCCGGGCGGATCGAGTGGTAATGCCTTTACAAACGCCGGCACCGCCAACGCAATCGTCTTCGCCTCCGGTGCGAGCTATATCTCCCAGGGCGGCGCTAATCCCTTCGGTCTGGGCCAGCCAAGCTCAAAGGTAGTCTTTCAAACAGGCAGTCTTTATAGCCATCAAAGCAGCGGTACACCCGCTTTCACGGGGCGCACCTATGCCGATTTTGAGTTGAAGATCGCGACCCCTGCTATCAGCATATCCGGCGCTAGTGCTGCATCAGTCAACAACCTGACGATTACACAAGGAACGCTGAACTGGGGCATGACCGGAACGCCCGGTCACGCCATCAAAGGAAACATCAGCGTTGCCGCTGGTGCAACACTGAACTTCGCTCCGGCGAGCGCGGGCACGGTTAACCTTAACGGGTCTAGCGCTCAGACGATCACCAACTCCGGGACGCTCACCTTCAACAGTTTTCAAACTGTCAACGTCAATAACGCGAATGGCATCACCTTGGGCAGCAACATCTCAATGACCGCGGGCGCGCTGACGCTAACTAGCGGCACCATTTCGACCGGCGCGAACACGCTCTCCATCGGCAGCGCCGTGACCGTGAGCCGGACCAGCGGCTACATCATCGGCAACCTGCTAAAGACCTATGCCGCCGCCGGGTCGAAGACTTTCGAGGTCGGCACCGCGAACGGTTACTCGCCGGTCGCGGTCAACATCACCGCCGGAACCTTCCCCGCGGACTTCACGGTCAAAGCCGTACAGGCAGCGCAGCCAAATATCAACGACCCAACAAAGGCGCTGCAACGCTACTGGACGCTGACGGCTACGGGCGTCACCGCCGACCTGACATTCAACTATCTCGATGCGGATGTGCCGATGACGGCCAACGAGAACAACTTTATCGTCGTCAAGTACAACGGCACCTTCTCGATCCCTTCGCCCCAGACCGTCACCCCGGCTTCAAATCAGGCGACCGTCACTGGCGTCAGCTCTTTCTCTGACTGGACACTGGCCGAGCCTTCAGCGCCGAACGCCGTCGCTTTGAACGGCTTCACGGCTGACGGTCTGGCCATCTCGCCCAGCTTGCAGAAAGGCGGCGTCTTGCTGCGCTGGCAGACCGGCATGGAAGTCGCCAACCTCGGCTTCAATGTCTATCGCGACGAGGCAGGCAAACGCACACGGCTGACGCCCAACCTGATTGCCGGCTCGGCGCTCTTCGTCGGCGCGAGAACGACGCTTGGCGCGGGGCGCTCTTACGTGTGGCGCGACAGCGGCGGCGCGAGCGCCAATGCGCAGTACTGGCTCGAAGAGATTGACCTCAACGGCAACAGCTACTGGCACGGGCCTTTGGGTGTGTCTGCGGGCAAGCTGGCGGCGGATGTCTATGAGCCGAGCTCCCGGCTATTGAATGACCTCGGCGGCGAGCAAAGCAGCGACGCGGCAACGCCGCCGGTCGAGCGCCGGGCGGCGACGAAGCGGGCGACCGCAGCGGCGCTGATTAGCCAACAAGCCCTCACCGGCATCCCGGCGGTCAAGATCACCGTCAACCGCGAAAGCTGGTATCAGGTCAAAGCCGCGGAGCTTGTCGCCGCCGGACTCGACGCCCGCGTCAATCCGCAGATGCTGCAACTTTTCGTTGACGGGCGCGAGCAGCCGATCAACGTCCTGACCGACGGAAACGGCCTGCTCGCCGGCATTGAATTCTATGGCATGGGCAGCGATAGCCTTTACACAGCCGAGCGCGCCTACCTGCTGACGGCTGGCACCGCGCCCGGCAAACGCATTCGGCAGGTAAAGAGCGCCGGGGATGCGGCGGCCGGCGGCAGCTTTCTGATGACCGTCGAACGACGCGACCACACGCTCTACTTCCCCGCCTTGCGCAATGGCGACAAAGAGAATTTCTTTGGCGCGGTCGTCGCCCGCGACCCGCTTGATCAAACCTTGACGCTCCAGCGTGTCAACAGCGCCGCGCCGACTATGGCCGCGCTCGAAGTCGCCCTGCAAGGCGTCACCTCGCAGGCGCACAGCGTCATGGTCGAGCTGAACGGCCGCCCGGTCGGCACCGTGTCGTTCGCCAATCAAGCCGCGGCGGTCGCCGTCTTCAACGTTGCCCATGCGCTGTTGCGCGAAGGCGCAAACACCGTGCGCCTGGTGCCATCGGGCGGCGCAAGCGACATCAGCCTGGTCGATTACTTGCGCGTCAGTTATCAACATTACAACACGGCGGACAGCGACACGCTGCGGCTGACGGCGGCGGGTAAGCAGCCGTTGCTGATTGATGGCTTCAGCCAGCCGGCGGTGCGTGTGCTGGATGTGACCGATGCCGGCGCGGCGCAAGAGCTGACCGGCACGCCGCAGGCGCAGCAGAACGGCTATGGCGTTTCGCTGCTGGTGCCGGGCGCGGGTGAGCGGCGATTGCTGGCGGTCGCAGGCGAGTTGAACCAACCACTTCGAGTGTCGGCGAGTCCCACTTCGTCCTGGCATCAGCGGGGCAATGCCGCGGACCTGCTGATTGTCACACGCGGCGACTTTGCCGGCGCGCTCGACCCGCTGGTGGCGCAGCGGCGGCGGCAGGGCTTGAGCGTCGCTGTCGTTGACATCGAAGCCGTCTACAACGAATTCAGCTTCGGGCAGAAGACGCCGCAAGCGCTGAAAGACTTTCTCGCCTACGCGGCGACGAGCTGGAAGAAGAAGCCGCGTTATGTCTTGCTGGTCGGCGACGCCAGTTTCGATACGAAGAACTATCTCGGAGTCGGCGACTTTGATCTGGTGCCGACGAAACTGTTCGACAGCGATTATCTGGAGACGGCTTCCGACGACTGGCTGGTTGACTTCAACGACGATGGCATGCCGGAGCTGGCCATCGGGCGGTTGCCGGCGCGGACGGCAGGCGAGGCGCTGACGATGGCGGCGAAGATCGTTCGCTATGACAGTCAGTCGTCCGCCGATACGCTGTTGCTGGTGAGCGACCAGAATGACACCTACGACTTCGCGGGCGGCAGCGCCGCCTTGCGCGTAGTGATTCCGCCTGAGGCGCGCGTCCAGTCGCTACATCGCGGCGACGCCGACGACGCAACGACGCAGGCGCAACTGATCTCGGCGATCAATCGCGGTCAGCGAGTAGTGAACTACTTTGGCCATAGCTCGGTTGACATCTGGCGCGGCAACCTGCTGACCGGGGGGAATATCAGTGACCTGGTAAACAGCAACCGGCTGACGGTCTTCATGATGATGAGCTGTCTGAACGGTTACTTCCACGACCCGGCGCTCGACAGCCTGGGCGCGGCATTGCTGAAGTCCGAGCGCGGCGGCGCGGTCGCCGTGTGGGCATCGAGCGGCATGACTTTGCCCGGCGCGCAGACGGCGATGAATCAGGAAGCCACCCGGCTGTTGCTCAGCAAGCCAGGGCAGCGGCTGGGCGATGCCATGCTGCAAGCGAAAGCGGCGGCGACCGCCGGTGATGTGCGGCGGACATGGATTTTGTTCGGCGACCCGACGACGAAATTGCATTAAGCGCAACCACCGTTTGCTTTGATGTGAGCGGGCCGGAGGCGGTCGCAAAGACTGTCTCCGGCTCTTTTTTGTGCGCGCCGCTCGATTCATTCTCAGGCGTATCGGCAGCATCTCGCTTGACTGGTGATTTTCGGGGCGGTTAGGATTATCGGCAGTCGCAAACGGACTGCACGGCGCGACCACTGCATAGGCGCTCAGCCGATGCGGATCATTGCAGCAACAATCAAAGCGCAACACACCCTGTCCCCTTCACTCGTTGAATGTTGCGCAATTTGCACTCAGGAGGCGATATGAAAAGGCAGCCCTTGCGCCCGAGGCGCAGGACAACGCGGTCTATCCGCGCCGTTGCGGCGCTGATGCTGGCGCTCGCATTGCTCGGACTCGGTTATTACCGCATCGTCGCAGCGCAGAAGGACGCGGGCACAGAGTGGCGCGTCGAAGTCGAAATCTTACCCGGCGAATCCGCGAAGATGATCGATGTAACCAGCCGCCCGCTGGTGCCTGTGGTCATCTATGGCAACGCCGGCGTTGCCGCGGCCAGCCTGCAAGCCGCCAGCGTTGCGGTTGCCGGGGCACCGCCGACCAAACGCGCCAAGGGCCAGTTGCGCGCCGAACTCAAAGACGTGAACGGCGATGGCTACGACGATCTGCTGGTCAGCGTCGCCGCGCAGTCTTTACGGCTCGGCGATGGCGATCAGTTCATCACCGTCACCGCCACGACCGTAGACGGTCAGCGCGTCAGCGGCACGACAAAAGCAGCGATCCAGCACGCGCGCTCGCTGCCCGCGGCGGCGCCTCCCGACGGCATGGCCTTTACAAACAGCGGGCCGGTCATGATCAACGACGGCGGCCCGTCGCCGGCGACCGCGACGCCTTATTCGTCAACCATCGATGTCTCGGGGCTGACCGGCAATGTGGCCGGCATTACAGTGACGTTGACGAACCTGTCGCACAGTTTCCCTGACGACATTGACATCCTGCTGGTGGGGCCGACCGGCGCTAACGCCTTGATCCTTTCGGATGTCGGCGGCGGCACGGCGGCGTCGAACATCACGCTCACCCTGAGCGACAACGGCGGCGCTTCGCTGCCCGACGATGGGCCGCTCGTGTCCGGCACCTTCAAGCCGACCAACATCGGCGCGGGCGACAGCTTCCCGTCGTCGGCGCCCGTGCCGACCGGCAATACGCTGCTGTCCGTCTTTAACGGCACCAACCCGAACGGCGCCTGGAATCTCTACGTCGTTGATGACAACGCGGGCAATACCGGCTCCATCGCCGGCGGCTGGGGCTTGAATATTCAGACCTCTTCACAGAACTGCAACTCGGCCAACATCGATATCAACGACAGCAACTCTCCGCCGACCACCGCGACGCCCTACCCTTCACAGATCAATATCTCCGGGCTGACCGGCGCGGTGTCGAAAGTAACCGTTGACCTCAAGGACCTGACGCACACATTCAGCGACGATATTGACATTCTGCTGGTCGGGCCGACGGGCGCCACCGCCGTCATCATGTCGGACGCCGGCGGCAGTTGGATGGATACGGACCTCGACCTCACGTTTGACGACAGCGCCGCGAACCCGCTGCCCGACGAGCCGCTTTCAAGCCCGCTCACGTCGGGCACCTACAGGCCGGCGAATTACGAGACGACGCCCGATACGTGGCCGACCGTGCCGACGCCTTCGGGAAACTCGGCGCTGTCGGTCTTCAATGGCACCAACCCGAACGGCACCTGGAAGCTCTACGTCGTCGATGACGAAGGCGGTGATAGCGGCAACATTGCCGGGGGCTGGTGTTTGAACATCACCACCGGTGACCCGACGCTGGCGCGCATGTCGTCGCAGTCGGCTACCGTCAACCAGGACGGGCGAGTGGCGATTGAATGGAATGCGAGCTACGAAAGCGACAACCTCGGCTTCAACGTTTATCGCGAAGTGGGCGGCCAGCGCCAGCGCGTCAACCGCGAGATGATTGCCGGTTCGGCCTTGTTCGCGGGACAGGGCATCGGGCTGGCGACGGGGCGCAGCTATCGCTGGTTCGACCAGTTGACCACCGGCGCGCGCGAGGCCCGCTACTGGATTGAAGCCGTCGGGCTTGACGGCAGCAGCGACTGGCACGGGCCGTTCACGGCGGCCTACGTTCCCGGCGCAAATCTCGATGCGCCTTCACCGTCGCTTGAAGGACTGGGCGGGCAGCGCGGCGGCCACGAAAGCAATGGCGGCAACTTTAACATCTCTGCCGCGACCGCTGTTGCGCAGGGGACGGCGACGGCGCTCAAGCTCTACGTCCAGCAGACAGGGATGTATCACGTGACGCAAGCCGAGCTGCTGGCCGCAGGGCTGAACCCGGACGTTGACCCGCGCCGGCTGCAACTTTATGAAGACGGGCGCGAGCGACCTATCATGGTGCCGGGCGAAGCCGATGGCCGATTCGATGTCGGCGACGCCGTCGAGTTCTACGCCACTGCGCCCGACAGCGCTTACACCACGGCGCGCGTTTACTGGCTGGTTGCGGGTCCGCAACTGGGACAACGTATCAAGCGCGTCAAGTCGAAAGGCTTTGCCGAGGGGGCGGCGAGTTATCAGGCGACGGCTGAACTGCGCGAGCGCAGCGTCTACTTTGCGGTGCTGCGCAATGGCGAGCGCGAGAACTTCTTTGGCGCGGCGGTCGGCGGCAATGGCGTGACGCGCAGCTTGCGCCTGTCAAACGTCGTGGCGACGGCTCCGGCGACGCTTGAAATTACGATGCAAGGGATGACGCTGATGCCGCACCGCGTCAACGTGATGCTCAACGGCGAAGCGGTCGGTGACCTGGCTTTCGAGGGCCAGGCGGCTGCCGCGTTGCGCGTCAACCTGCCGCCGGCGAAGCTGCGCGAAGGCGACAACGACATCCAGTTGATCGCCGGCGGTGGCAGCACCGACGTTAGCTTGATTGACACGATCCGCCTGAGCTACGAGCGCGGCTACCGCGCCGACGGCGATGCGCTCGCCTGCACGGCGCAGGCGAAAGCGGCGGTCACGCTCAACGGCTTCAGCAGCTCTGAGCTTCGTGTAATGGATGTTACCGAAGCCGAGAAGGGCGGCGAGCGCGAAGTCGCCGCCACGGTGGGCCATGGCAAGAGCGGCTATAAGGTGACGGTGAGCGCGCCGGGCGAAGGCACGCGGCAACTGCTCGCCTTCACGGCGGCGCAGATGCGGCGGCCCGCGGCGATTGTCGCGGACAGCCCATCCCACTGGCGACAGCCGGCGAACGCCGCTGATCTGGTCATCATCACGCGGGGCGATATGATGAGCGCGTTCGCGCCGCTGAAGGCGTGGCGCGAGCGCCAGGGCTACAAAGTCGCGCTGGTTGATGTCGAAGACCTCTACGACGAGTTCAGCTACGGGCAGAAGACGCCGCAGGCG